>NZ_JARVSP010000032.1:0-255867 GCF_030209115.1 Pseudomonas sp. FR229a
TCATCAACGATTTCCACCGCTATCTGCAGATCGGAGTCCCGCAAGATGCGCAACGAGTCGCGGTTACCCATCGTCCCCCAAGGCCCGGCCTGGCAGAGCAGGCCCTGACGAGGAAAGTTGAGCTTCGCCGCGGCGAGATTGATGCCCCACCTCAGGGGCGTCGATGACACTGGACCCGTACGGCCGGGGATTTTGAGTTCCTGTAGCAGCTGCGGAGCGTCGTTGATTGAGTCGTTGTCGGACATGCTGGCCACTCCGTGGGCTTGAGCGATGGAGTGATTGAACGGCTAAAAGGGAGATTGCGCACCTGTCAGATCTGACAGGTGCGGGCGGAAATCCGACGGGTGGTGCACTTATCGAGCAGGCTCGCCTGCGAAGGCATGGGCGGTTGCAGCGCCTTACCCGGCGCCTGTCCCGAGCAAGGTTGTGTAGCCTGAAAGGCGAGTCGGCAGCTGTCTTTGAACATCGGAGTTTAAGAGGAAAAAATTGGCGACCGTACGGCAGACGTTTTCTGCCGGGCAAGAGGCGTTGGTGGTGAGGCCGCTATCGCGAGCAGGCTCGCTACCAAAATTTCATCTCGCCAGATTCCGGATCAGCGGTTTAGAGTGACCAGCCATACCTTGATCACGGACCGATCCCATGGCAGACCCGACCCCCACCGTCCACCTCGAACGCTCCAGCGATTTCCACCTCGAAGGCATCACCGCGCTCTACAACGACCCCGCCGTCGCGCGGCAGGTGCTGCAGATGCCGTTTCAGGCGGTTGAGGTCTGGCGCCAGCGATTGCAGGCCGACAACGAGCGCGCACTGAAGCTGGTGGCGCTGCACCAGGGTGTTGTGGTCGGCAATCTTGGCCTGGAGGCCTATTCAAGGATGCGCCGCGCCCACGCCGGCAGCATCGGCATGGCCGTCGCAGTGGCATGGCAGGGCAAGGGTGTCGGTTCGCAGTTGTTGGCGGCGGCGCTGGATGTTGCCGATAACTGGATGAATCTGCATCGCGTCGAACTGACCGTGTATGCCGACAACGAAGCGGCCATCGGTCTCTACCGCAAATTCGGTTTCGAGACCGAAGGCCTGTTCCGCGACTACGCCGTTCGCGATGGGCAATGGGTCGACACTCTGAGCATGGCCCGTCTGCGCAGTCGTTCGAAAGACTGACTCAGTCGCCCAAGGCGAACGCCACCGCCGACTGTGCATGCAGTTCGGTGGTGTCGAGCAGGGGCAGGGCGCTGTGTTCGGGTTTAATCAACAGGCCGATTTCCGTGCAACCGAGAATGATGGCCTGCGCACCGCGCTTGGTGAGGGATTCGATCACCCGCCGATAGATTTGCCGCGACTGTTCATTGATCACGCCGACACAGAGTTCGTCGTAGATGATCCGGTGCACATCCTTGCGCTCTGTTTCGTCCGGCACCAAAACGGTCAAGCCTTGGGCAATCAAACGCTGCTTGAGGAAGTCCTGTTCCATGGTGAACGCGGTGCCGAGCAGCCCGACCGTGCGCGCATCGATTTCGAGTGCAGCCTGTGCGGCCGGTTCGGCAATATGCAGAAACGGAATACTGATCGCCGCCTGAATCTGCTCGGCGACCTTGTGCATGGTGTTGGTACACAGCACCACGCATTCGGCGCCACCGGCTTCAAGCCTGCGCGCGGCATCCACCAGAATCGCCGCCGCATCGTCCCAGCGCCCAGCGTGCTGGGCCTGTTCGACCGGGCCGAAGTCGACGCTGTACATCAACAGCTGCGCAGAGCGCAAAGGGCCAAGACGATCACGGACTTGCTTATTGATGAGTCGATAATATTCGGCGCTGGATTCCCAGCTCATACCGCCGATAAGGCCGATGGTGCGCATGCGGTGCTCCTGTGTTGATGGGGCTTTGCGGTGAGTGTCGTTTGGATCGGGAATTTGATCCATCAAAAATTTACGCCTGCCGTTGCCACGCATCTGCCATGCTCGGTGTCCGCAGCACTCTTCAAGGAACACCGCCATGAACGACGTACAGCAACTGGGCGAAATGCTTCGTCACTATGCCGAGAGCGAAGCGCACAAGAAGCAACTGTTCACTACGCAATCGGCCGCGTGGGCCACTCGGATTGGTGCGTTGTTCGACCAGATCGAGCAATGGCTTGAGCCGGTCAAGGCGCCGAATCTGCTGGAGGTGAGCCGCGAGACCTACGTCGCGTCCGGGCCGAGCGTGCCAGTGGAGACCTCGACCTTCATGACAGAGAAGCTGAGCATCGTGATTGCCGGTAAGCCAGTGGAGTTCGTGCCGGATGTGATGGGCAGCGGCGGGCAGATTTCGCTGGCGGTGATGGGGCTGACGGCGGCGCGGTACGGGAGTATTTCGCTGGTCGGGTTGGCGGATGGCGCGTGGCAGTGGCGCAAGACCAATGGGCTCAAGGATCCGGATACCTTTGCTTTCGACGCCAATTTCCTCGCCCAGCAATTGCAGGGGTTGATTCCTCGGGATCGCGGTTAAGATCAAAAGCTTACCCCCTCACCCCAGCCCTCTCCCCCAAGGGGGCGAGGGGGAAAGGGGGCAGACCGAGTGCTGTTCAAAACCAGAGTTCGACGCGATATCCCAATTCGATGTAACTCGAACAAACACCCGGGTCAGTCCCCTCTCCCTCTGGGAGAGGGCTAGGGTGAGGGCAGTCCACTGACACACCTCACATATCCGGATTCACCCACCCCGGCTTCACTTCCTCCGACGCCGCTTTCGCGAGCAGGCTCACTCCTACACGGATTGACGCGAATACCGGGGAAACCCTTAGGTTCGCCGCTAATGCGGCATTTCTCCTTGGGTCACTGATGGCCTTTTGGTAGAGTCGCCGTCGCCAGCGGGTTTTCGGCTGGACGATGGAACCGAAGAAGGGAGTCTTATCAGTGAGTCCGAGCAAAAAAATCCTCGGTCTCACGGCGTCGCTTTTGCTGCTGACGCTGTGGGCCAGTTACTTTTATGTATTCAAGGAAAACCGCAACGGCCAGCTCGGCAGTGTCGGCGAAAGCACCGCGTGGTGCGGCACACCTCCGACCAGCGAAGCGGCGTTGCTGGGCAAGGATCAACTGACCTTGCGCGTCACCAACAACCTGCGTGGCGAATTCATGGTCGGCGGTTCGGTGGTGGTCTCCGAACGCACCTTCAACCGCTACGACCTGGGCCGCAACGAACTGCGCCTGCGTCTGGAGCCGCTGCAATGGTCCTTCGGCGTCACGCCAATCTTCCTTGAGCAGGTCAAGGTGCAGCCGCTGAGCCGCAACCTCTCGTCCACCAACAAAAGCGCATTCGCCGAGCTTGAGCCACGGCCGATCGGCGTGCACGCCCAGACCGCCGCGTTCCCGTTCGACACCTATCGCTACGGTTACAAACCGGTGCTGTATTACCTCAAGGGCGGCGAGCGCGTCGACCTGCGCTTCAAGAACATCACCACCCTGATGGAGATGTCCAACACCTTCACGCCGATCCAGAAGTACAACCGCGCCGATTACATCAACGAGAAAAACTCGATGATCCGCGACGAGGATTACAAACCTTACGGGGCGCACGAATGCGCGTTCAGCGTCGAGCGCAAAGGTTCGTTCAAGGTCGTGGTGTTGTTGCTGCTGCTGGTGCTGTGCCTGCCGTTGATGCTGGTGTTCTACCGCGATGAGCCGGGAATCGACTTTCTCGCGACGCTGGTGGGAATTGCGGTGGTGCGCACATTGCTGATCGGGCCGGTGGAGGATTTCCAGCTGTACAACATCGATTTTCTGTTCGGTGCGGCGATTTTGCTGGCAGGGACGGTGTCGCTGGTCAAAGCGATGCGCGCCAACAGCCGGCGGGAGATGGCACTGCGCAGTGGAGAGACATCGTCCTGGTAATACCGGTTGGCGAGGCACTCGCGCTGTCGGATGTGAACTTTGTAATTGGCCATCGCATTTGCCGGGGTTTTGGCTATACCTGTATTTCCCCTATGCAAAATGTCTTGGCCTTCTCAAAGGAATTACAGCATGAAGCTAGCCGTCATGATGGGCACGCTGTGCATTGCCACCCTCGGCGTGGTGGGTTGCTCCAGCAAAACCGTCGAGCCTGACCAGTATTCCGGCTTTCTCAAGGATTACAGCCAACTGAAGGAGGCCAAGTCACCTTCAGGTGCCGAGGTGATGCGCTGGATGGACCCGAAACTCGACATCAACAAATTCACCAGCGTTTACGTGGAGCCGAGCCAGCTGTATCCAAAGCCGCAAGCCACCGAGAAAATCCCCCAGCAGACGCTCAACGGCATCACGAGTTATTACGATCAGGCGCTCAAGCGCGAACTCGGCAAGTCACTGCCGTTGGCCGCAGGCCCCGGGCCGGGTGTGATCGTGGTACGGCCGGCGATTACCGCGGTCAGCAGCAAGACCGAAGGCCTGCAAGTCTATGAGGTGATCCCGATTGCACTGGTCGCCGCAGCGGTGAGCACGGCCAGCGGTATCCGCGACCAGGAAACCACGCTGGCGACCGAAGCGGTGTTCATGGACGGCGCGACCAATCAGGTCATCGCGCAGGTGGTGCGCAAGGGCACCGGCAAACCGCTGGAAAACGCTTCCCAGGTGATGAAAGCCGATGACATGAAAGCGGTGATCGATGGCTGGGCGAGCGACCTGCACCAGTCGTATTTGAAACTGAAGGCGGAAGCCAAATGATGCCGCGGGGCTGATGGCCTCTTCGTGAGCAGGCTCACTCCCACAGGGATTGGTGCCGGGGTCGGGACTATCGGTACGACACCGGACAGTGTGGGAGCGAGCCTGCTCGCGAAGGCGGCCTGGCAGGCACCAACCATTTCAGCTTTTTTTCGCTTGCTCGCGGATGCGCTCTTCCTGCTCGCGCAAATCCGGCGTCAGTAACGCGCCAAAATCCTCAGCCGAAATATAAATCCGCTTTTCTGTAGGAGTGAGCCTGCTCGCGATAGCGTTGTGTCAGCCAATGTAGATGGCACTGATAGACCGCTATCGCGAGCAGGCTCACTCCTACAGGGGATCTCTAGTGGGTTGTATACAATCGTGTGGGCCAGCACCCAACAATTTCCAACAGGGCATAGGTCGTCAGCCGATTTCGTGGTTAACTTCCGCTTCTTGCACGCTTTCCAATCACCCATCAGAAGGACTCAAGTCATGGCTCAAGTCACCCTCAAAGGCAATCCGGTTCAAGTCAACGGCCAGTTGCCACAAGCCGGTTCCAAGGCGCCAGCCTTTTCCCTGGTAGCCGGCAATCTGTCCGACGTCACCCTGCAAGACTTCGCCGGCAAGCGCAAAGTCCTGAACATCTTCCCAAGCGTCGACACCCCGACCTGCGCCACTTCCGTGCGCAAGTTCAACGCTCAGGCCAACGACATCAGCAACACCGTGGTGCTGTGCATTTCCGCTGACCTGCCGTTCGCCCAGGCGCGCTTCTGCGGTGCCGAAGGCCTGGAAAACGTCCAGAACCTGTCGACCCTGCGTGGCAGCGAGTTCATCGAAAACTACGGCGTCGCCATTGCTGACGGCCCGCTGAAAGGCCTGACCGCTCGCGCGGTTGTGGTGCTGGATGAAAACGACAACGTCCTGCACAGCGAACTGGTCAAGGAAATCGCTGAAGAGCCTAACTACGAAGCGGCACTGTCCGTTCTCAAGTAAGGCTTTTACAATTGTTAACGGCCTGGCCCTGTCCAGGCCGTTTTCATTTGTGTATCAGGGTTTTGCCTTACACCTTGAAACGTAAGTGGAAGGTAAATTGCCGGTAAAGCTGCTTTGCTTAAATCCACTCAGTGCTTATCGTTCAGCCTCCCGTAATAGAAGCCCACGCGCCCAATGGTCAATTACTCCATGCAATCGTCCCCCCGCAAGTCCCGTCGCTGGCTGATCAGCCTGCTTGTCCTGTTGGTGATCGCCGTCCTGTGCTGGAAATTCTGGCCCGCCGGCTCTGCTGACAAGGCGGGCGGCGACAAGGCGACTGCCGGGCATACCGGGCGCTCGGGGATGGCGCGCCCAGGCTTCGGCGGGGGTACCGGTCCGATTCCAGTGCGCGTGGCGCCGGCGGTGAAAGGCGACTTCCCGCTGTATTACAAGGCGCTGGGCACGGTCACGGCGCTGAACACCATCAATGTTCGCAGCCGGGTGGGCGGTGAACTGGTCAAGATCCATTTCGAGGAAGGCCAGATGGTCAAGGCGGGCGATTTGCTGGCCGAGATCGATCCGCGTCCTTACCAGAACGCCTTGCTCCAGGCTGAAGGCACGTTGCTGCAGAACCAGGCCCAGCTGAAAAACGCCCAGGTCGACGTCGAGCGCTATCGCGGTCTGTATAAAGAAGACAGCATCGCCAAACAGACCCTCGACACCGCCGAAGCGCTGGTCGGCCAGTACCTGGGCACGGTCAAGACCAATCAGGCGGCGGTCAACGACGCCAAGCTCAATCTCGAATTCACCAAGATCCGCGCGCCGATTGCCGGCCGCGTCGGTCTGCGTCAGGTCGATGTCGGCAACCTCGTCGCGGCCAACGACACCACCTTCCTCGCAGTGATCACCCAGACGCAACCGATCAGCGTTGCCTTCACTTTGCCGGAAAACAGCCTCGACACCGTGCTGGCCCGTTACCGCAGCGGCGCCAGGCTGCCTGCCGAAGCCTGGGACCGTGGCGACACCAAGTTGCAGGCCACCGGCGTGCTGCAAAGCCTCGACAACCAGATCGACGTGGCTACCGGCACGCTCAAGTTCAAGGCTCGCTACGATAACCGCGACCAGTCGCTGTTTCCCAACCAGTTCGTCAACGTCCACCTGCTGGCCGACACGCTGAAAGGCGTGGTGCTGGCACCGTCCGCCGCTATTCAGTTCGGCACCAACGGCACCTTTGTCTATGCGCTGGACGGCGACAAGAAAGTCACCATTCGCCAACTGAAAATCGGTGCCAGCGACGGTGACAATACCGTGGTCACCGAAGGTCTCGCCGCTGGCGATCGCGTGGTGCTCGAAGGCACCGACCGCCTGAAGGAGGGCAGCGAAGTCGAAGTGGTCAATGACAGCAGCGAAGTGCCAACCTCGCCGACCGAACACCTGCAAGGCAAGTCCGCCGCCAATCCGGACGCGACCAGCGCTGACAAGGCCAAGAAGGGCGCATGAACATCTCGCGGCTGTTCATTCTCCGTCCGGTAGCCACCACCCTGAGCATGCTGGCCATTGTTCTGGCCGGCCTGATCGCTTATCGCCTGCTGCCGGTTTCGGCCTTGCCGCAGGTCGATTACCCAACCATCCGCGTCATGACCCTGTACCCGGGCGCCAGCCCTGACGTCATGACCAGCGCCGTCACCGCGCCGCTTGAACGCCAGTTCGGGCAAATGCCCGGTCTCACGCAAATGGCTTCGACCAGCTCCGGCGGCGCTTCGGTGCTGACCCTGCGTTTCAGCCTCGACATCAACATGGATGTCGCCGAGCAGCAGGTGCAGGCCGCGATCAACGCTGCGACCAATCTGCTGCCGACCGACCTGCCGGCGCCGCCGGTGTACAACAAGGTCAACCCGGCGGACACCCCGGTGCTGACCCTGGCCATCACCTCGAAAACCATGCTGCTGCCCAAGCTCAATGATCTGGTCGATACGCGCATGGCGCAGAAAATCGCCCAGATCAGCGGCGTCGGCATGGTCAGCATTGCCGGCGGTCAGCGTCAGGCCGTGCGGATCAAGGTCAACCCCGAAGCGCTGGCGGCCAACAGCCTCAACCTGTCGGACGTGCGCACGCTGATCGGCGCTTCCAACGTCAACCAGCCGAAAGGCAACTTCGATGGCCCGACCCGGGTGTCGATGCTCGATGCCAACGACCAGCTGACCTCGCCCGAGGACTACGCCAACCTGATCCTGACCTACAAAAACGGCGCGCCGTTGCGGCTCAAGGACGTCGCGGAAATCGTCGATGGCGCTGAAAACGAGCGCCTCGCCGCGTGGGCCAATCAGAATCAGGCGGTGCTGCTGAACATCCAGCGTCAGCCCGGTGCCAACGTCATCGAAGTGGTCGACCGCATCAAGGCCTTGCTGCCGAGCATCACCGACAACCTGCCGGCCGGCCTCGATGTCACTGTGCTGACGGATCGCACCCAGACCATCCGCGCCTCGGTCACCGACGTGCAACACGAACTGCTGATCGCCATCGCGCTGGTGGTCATGGTCACGTTCCTGTTTCTGCGCCGCGCCAGTGCGACGATCATCCCGTCAGTGGCCGTGCCGCTGTCGCTGATCGGTACCTTCGGCGTGATGTACCTCGCCGGGTTCTCGGTGAACAACCTGACCCTGATGGCGCTGACCATTGCCACCGGTTTCGTGGTCGACGACGCCATCGTCATGCTCGAGAATATTTCGCGCTTCATCGAGGAGGGCGACAGTCCGATGCAGGCCGCGCTCAAGGGCGCGAAACAGATCGGTTTTACCCTGATTTCCCTGACCCTGTCGCTGATCGCCGTACTGATTCCGCTGCTGTTCATGGCCGACGTGGTGGGGCGCCTGTTCCGCGAATTCGCCATCACCCTGGCCGTGGCGATCCTGATTTCCCTGGTCGTGTCGCTGACCCTGACGCCGATGATGTGCGCGCGCCTGCTCAAGCGTGAACCGCAGGAACACGAGCAGGGCCGGTTCTATCGTGCCAGCGGTGCGTTCATCGACTGGATGATCAACGAATACGGGCGGATGCTGCGCTGGGTGCTCAAGCATCAGCCGCTGACCTTGCTGGTCGCGATCGGCACACTGGCGTTGACCGTGTTTCTTTATGTGATCGTGCCGAAGGGCTTTTTTCCGGTGCAGGACACCGGGGTGATTCAGGGCATTTCCGAAGCACCGCAGTCGATATCCTTCGCGGCGATGGGCGAGCGCCAGCAGCAACTGGCGAAGATCATTCTCGAAGATCCTGCGGTGCAGAGTCTGTCGTCCTACATTGGTGTCGACGGCGACAACGCTACGCTCAATAGCGGCCGTTTGCTGATCAACCTCAAGCCCCATAGCGAGCGTGATCTGAGCGCCGGTGAAGTGATCACGCGCCTGCAACCGCAACTGGACAAACTGGTCGGCATTCGGCTGTTCATGCAGCCGGTACAGGACCTGACCATCGAGGATCGGGTCAGCCGCACCCAGTACCAGTTCAGCATGTCGTCGCCGGATTCCGAACTGCTCAGCCAGTGGAGCGGTCGTCTGGTCGAGGCGTTGGCGCAGCGGCCGGAGTTGACCGACGTTGCCAGTGATCTGCAGGACAAAGGCTTGCAGGTCTATCTGGTGATCGACCGCGACGCCGCTTCGCGCCTTGGCGTGTCGGTGGCGAACATCACCGATGCGCTGTACGACGCGTTCGGCCAACGACAGATTTCGACCATTTACACCCAGGCCAGCCAGTACCGCGTGGTGCTGCAAGCCCAGGCGGGGGAGAAGATCGGCCCGCAGGCGCTGGATCAGATTCACGTCAAGACCACCGATGGCGCGCAGGTACGTCTGTCGAGTCTGGCGCACGTCGAAGAACGTCAGGCGCAATTGGCGATCACCCACATCGGCCAGTTCCCGGCGGTGATGATGTCGTTCAACCTCGCGCCTGGCGTGGCGTTGGGGCATGCCGTGGACATCATCGAGCAGGTCCAGCAGGACATCGGCATGCCGGTCGGCGTGCAGACTCAGTTCCAGGGCGCGGCGCAGGCGTTCCAGGCGTCGCTGTCGAGCACCTTGCTGCTGATTCTGGCGGCGGTGGTAACCATGTACATCGTGCTCGGCGTGCTCTACGAGAGCTACATCCATCCGATCACCATTCTCTCGACCTTGCCGTCCGCCGCGGTGGGTGCCTTGCTGGCGTTGCTGCTCAGCGGCAACGATCTAGGGATGATCGCGATCATCGGCATCATCCTGCTGATCGGTATCGTCAAGAAGAACGCGATCATGATGATCGACTTCGCCCTCGACGCCGAACGTACCCAGGGCATGGCGCCGGCGGAGGCGATCTATCAGGCGGCGCTGCTGCGCTTCCGACCGATCCTGATGACCACGCTGGCGGCGTTGTTTGGCGCGGTGCCACTGATGCTGGCCACCGGTTCCGGGGCTGAGTTGCGTCAGCCGTTGGGTCTGGTGATGGTTGGCGGTTTGCTGGTGAGCCAGGTGTTGACGCTGTTCACCACGCCAGTGATTTACCTGTACTTCGACCGCCTCGGAAGGCGCTTTGGCAAGGCCAAGGCTGATGGTGAAGAGGTCGCGGTATGACTGGCGGAACGCAAAACTTGTGTAGGAGTGAGCCTGCTCGCGATGAGGCCGGCACCTGCACCATCACGGTAGACAGACACACCGCTATCGCGAGCAGGCTCACTCCTACAGGGGATTCGCGTGAAGTTGGGGATCGCGTTCGATGAATCTTTCAGGCCCTTTCATCAAGCGCCCAGTCGCAACCATGCTTCTCTCTCTGGCAATCATGTTGCTCGGCGGTGTCAGTTTCGGTCTCTTGCCGGTATCGCCGTTGCCGCAGATGGATTTCCCGGTGATCGTCGTCCAGGCCAGTCTGCCGGGCGCCAGTCCCGAGGTCATGGCTTCGACGGTGGCGACGCCGCTGGAGCGGTCGTTCGGTGCGATTGCCGGCGTCAACACCATGAGCAGCCGCTCCAGTCAGGGTTCGACGCGGGTCATTCTGCAATTCGACCTCGACCGCGACATCAATGGCGCGGCGCGGGAAGTGCAGGCGGCGATCAATGCCTCGCGCAATCTGCTGCCAAGCGGGATGCGCAGCATGCCGACCTATAAAAAGGTCAACCCGTCGCAGGCGCCGATCATGGTGCTGTCGCTGACTTCGGATGTGCTGGAAAAGGGCCAGCTCTACGACCTGGCCTCGACCATTCTTTCGCAAAGCCTTTCACAGGTGCAGGGTGTCGGTGAAGTGCAGATCGGCGGCAGTTCGCTGCCCGCGGTGCGCATCGAACTCGAGCCGCAGGCGCTGAACCAGTACGGCGTGGCCCTCGACGATGTGCGCAAGACCATCGCTGACGCCAACGTGCGCCGGCCCAAGGGCTCGGTCGAGGACGGTCAGCGTTTGTGGCAGATCCAGGCCAACGACCAGTTGGAGAAAGCCAAGGATTACGAGTCGCTGATCATTCACTACGCCGACGGCGCCGCGCTGCGTCTCAAGGACGTGGCGAAAGTCAGCGATGGCGTCGAAGATCGTTACAACAGCGGTTTCTTCAACGATGACGCGGCGGTTTTGTTGGTGATCAACCGTCAGGCCGGCGCCAACATCATCGAGACGGTCAACGAGATCAAGGCGCAATTGCCCGCCCTGCAAGCGGTGCTGCCGGCCAGCGTCAAACTCAATCTGGCCATGGATCGCTCGCCGGTGATCAAGGCCACGCTGCACGAAGCCGAGATGACCTTGCTGATCGCCGTCGCCCTGGTGGTGCTGGTGGTGTACCTGTTTCTCGGTAACTTCCGCGCCTCGCTGATACCGACCCTGGCGGTGCCGGTGTCGCTGGTCGGCACGTTTGCAGTGATGTACCTCTATGGTTTCTCGCTGAACAACCTGTCGCTGATGGCCCTGATCCTGGCCACCGGTCTGGTGGTGGACGACGCCATTGTGGTGCTGGAAAACATTTCCCGGCACATCGACGAAGGCGTGAAACCGATGCAGGCCGCGTATCTCGGCGCCAAGGAAGTCGGCTTCACCCTGTTGTCGATGAACGTGTCGCTGGTGGCGGTGTTTCTGTCGATCCTGTTCATGGGCGGGCTGGTCGAAAGCCTGTTTCGCGAATTCTCCATCACCCTGGCGGCGGCAATTGTGGTGTCGCTGGTGGTTTCCCTCACACTGACTCCGATGCTCTGCGCGCGCTGGCTCAAGCCACACACGCCAGGGCAGGAAAACCGTCTGCAACGCTGGAGTCAGAAGACCAACGACTGGATGGTCGGCAAATACGCCACCAGCCTCGACTGGGTGTTGCGTCATCGGCGTCTGACCTTGCTCAGCCTGCTGCTCACCGTCGGGGTCAACATTGCGCTCTATGTGGTGGTGCCGAAAACCTTTCTGCCGCAGCAGGACACCGGCCAGTTGATTGGATTTGTGCGCGGCGACGACGGTCTGTCGTTCAATGTCATGCAGCCGAAAATGGAAACCTTCCGCCGCGCCGTGCTCAAGGATGAAGCGGTGGAAAGCGTGGCCGGGTTCATTGGCGGCAACAACGGTACCAACAACGCTTTCATGATCGTGCGCCTGAAACCGATCAAGGAGCGCCAGCTGTCGGCGCAGAAAGTCATCGAGCGTCTGCGCAAGGAAATGCCCAAGGTGCCCGGGGCGCAGTTGATGCTGATGGCCGACCAGGACCTGCAATTTGGCGGCGGCCGCGAGCAGACCAGTTCGCAGTACACCTACATCCTGCAAAGCGGCGACCTCGCCGAGCTGCGCAAGTGGTTTCCGAAAGTGGTCACCGCGTTGCGGGCCTTGCCCGAGCTGACCGCCATCGATGCCCGCGAAGGTGCCGGGGCGCAGCAGGTGACGTTGATTGTTGACCGGGATCAGGCCAAACGCCTCGGGGTCGATATGAACATGGTCACCGCCGTGCTCAACAACGCCTACAGCCAGCGGCAGATTTCGACGATCTACGACAGCCTCAATCAGTATCAGGTGGTGATGGAGGTCAACCCGAAATACGCCCAGGATCCGGTGACACTCAAGCAGGTCGAAGTGATTACCGCTGACGGCGCGCGGGTGCCGCTGTCGACGTTCGCCCATTACGAAAACAGTCTGGAAAACGACCGGGTCAGCCACGAAGGCCAGTTTGCTTCCGAGAGCATTTCCTTTGATATGGCCGAAGGCGTGACCGTGGAGCAGGGCAGTGCTGCCATTGAACGGGCGATCGCCAAAGTCGGCCTGCCGGAAGATGTCATCGCGAAAATGGCCGGTACCGCTGACGCCTTTGCGGCCACACAGAAGAGCCAGCCGTTCATGATCCTCGGTGCATTGCTGGCGGTGTATCTGGTGCTCGGTGTGCTGTATGAAAGCTACATCCACCCGCTGACCATCCTCTCGACCTTGCCTTCGGCCGGGGTCGGCGCGCTGTTGTCGATTTACGCGCTGGGCGGTGAGTTCAGCCTGATTTCCCTGCTGGGAATATTCCTGCTGATCGGCGTGGTGAAGAAAAACGCCATTCTGATGATCGACCTCGCGCTGCAACTGGAGCGGCATCAGGGCCTGTCGCCGCTGGAGTCGATTCGCAGCGCCTGCCTGCAACGGCTGCGGCCGATCCTGATGACTACGCTGGCGGCGATTCTCGGTGCCTTGCCGCTGCTGCTCGGCCGCGCCGAAGGGGCGGAAATGCGCCAGCCGCTAGGCCTGACGATCATTGGCGGCCTGGTGTTCAGCCAGGTCCTGACCCTTTACACCACCCCGGTGGTTTACCTCTATCTCGACAAGCTGCGCCATCGTTTCAACAAATGGCGTGGCGTGCGCACTGATGCCGTTCTGGAAACTCCGCTATGACTGACCGTTCGCTTATCCAATTGGCCACCGCACGCGGCTCGCGCCTGTTGAGCCTGTCGTTGTGCGTGGCGCTGATCAGCGCTTGCGCCGTCGGCCCGGACTACCAGCGTCCGCAAACCGCCGAAATCGCTCAGTTCAAGGAAGCCGAAGGCTGGCGTCAGGCCAACCCGAGCGACTCGCTGGCTCGCGGTGCCTGGTGGGAGTTGTACGGCGATCAGCAGCTCAACGCCTTGATCGATAAACTCAACAGCGCCAACCAGACCGTCGCCCAGTCCGAAGCGCAGTTCCGTCAGGCGCAGGCTCTGGTGCGCAGTGCGCGCGGGGCGTTTTACCCGAGCGTCGACCTGAGTCTGGGCAAGAACCGTTCGAGTCAGGGCACCGGCAGCAGCAGTTCGAGCCTGAGCAGTTCCTCAAGCGGTATTCGTGACACTTATACCGCGCAACTGGGCGTCAGTTGGGAAGCCGACGTGTGGGGCAAGCTGCGCCGTGGGCTGGAGGCCGATGAGGCCAATGCCCAGGCGAGTTTTGCCGATCTGGCGGCGATGCGTCTGAGCCAGCAATCGGAACTGGTGCAGAACTACCTGCAACTGCGGGTCATCGATCAGCAGAAGCGCCTGCTCGAGGCCACCGTTGCCGCGTACGAACGCTCGCTGAAAATGACCCAGAACCAGTACCGCGCCGGGGTTTCCGGGCGCGATGCGGTGGCGCAGGCGCAAACCCAGTTGAAAAGCACCCAGGCCGATCTGGTCGATCTGATCTGGCAGCGCGCACAGTTTGAAAACGCCATCGCGGTACTCACCGGCGAAGCGCCAGCGAACTTCAGCATCGCCGAAAGCCAGAGCATCCCGAACCTGCCGCAAGTACCGCTGAGCCTGCCTTCGCAGCTGCTGGAACGCCGTCCCGACATCGCTGCGGCCGAGCGCTCGGTGATCGCCGCCAACGCCAACGTCGGCGTGGCGAAAGCTGCGTATTACCCGGACCTGACCCTGAGTCTGAGCGGCGGCTACAGCAGCAGCACGTCGAAAAACCTGATCAGCCTGCCAAACCGTTTCTGGTCGGTCGGCCCGCAGCTTTCCTTGCCGTTGTTCGACGGCGGCATTCGTTCCGCCGAGGTCGACCGCAGCGAAGCGGCCTATGACGAAACCGTCGCTCGCTACCGCCAGACCGTGCTCGACGGCTTCCGCGAAGTGGAAAACTACTTGGTCCAGCTCAAGGTGTATGAAGACGAAGCAGCGGTGCGCCAGGAAGCACTGGACGCCGCGCGCGATTCCCTGCGCCTCACCGAAAACCAGTACAAGGCCGGCCTGATCGCCTATATCGACGTGGTGGTGGTGCAGGCCACGGCGCTGAGCAACGAACGCAGTGTGCTGAATATCCTGCAGAACCGACTGATCGCCAGCGTGCAACTGATTGCCGCACTCGGCGGCGGTTGGGACGGCCAACTCGACGTCAGCGATAACCGCTGAACGTGTAGGAGCGAGCCTGCTCGCGAAAGCGGTGGGTCAGTCGAGCGAAATGCTGGCTGTGCCGACGCCATCGCGAGCAGGCTCGCTCCTACAGGGGATCTGTGCCTGGCGCGGGATTACCGGTAACACAGGCCAATGTAGGAGTGAGCCTGCTCGCGATAGGAGTAAGTCAGCCAGCATTTCACTCGACTGACCCACCGGCTTCGCGAGTAGGCTCGCTCCCACAGGGGTGAGCTTAAAGCCCACCGCAGAGCCTTGTAGGACGATCGAACAAGCGTTTCATCGGCTTGATGGCAATTTGGTTACTTTGTCAGTGCGTTCTTCTGCGCAATCAGTACAATCGCCGCATTTGCCCGACCGAGAATGGAAGCAGTACGGTTTCGGCTCGTTACGAGAACGTCCATGCTCATCGGCAGTTACTCCTTCACCCTGGTTCTCATCTCGTTGTGCGTGGCCATTCTGGCTTCCTACACGGCGCTTGACCTGACCGGACGCATCGCCACGGCGAAAGGTAGGGCCGTGCATTTCTGGACGGCGGGCGGGGCGTTGGCGATGGGCGTTGGCGTGTGGTCGATGCATTTCATCGGCATGCTCGCCTTCAAATTACCGATCGACCTGGGCTATAACTTCGCCCTGACCGCGTTGTCGTTATTGATTGCGGTGCTCTCTTGCGGCTTTGCCTTATGGCTGGTCAGCCAGCCGAAGCTGCCACTGGCGCAACTGGCTTTCGGCGCCTTGATCATGGGGGCGGGCATCAGCGCCATGCATTACACCGGCATGGCCGCGCTGCGCATGACCCCGGGCATCGATTACGACCCGACGTTGTTCAGCGCCTCTTTGCTGATTGCCGTCGGCGCTTCGGCAGCGGCGTTGTGGATTGCCTTTCGGTTGCGCCAGCAGTCGCCCTATGTGCGACTGATTCGCGCCGGCGCAGCGGTGATCATGGGTGTGGCGATTGTCGGCATGCATTACACCGGCATGGCGGCGGCGCAATTTCCCGATGGCAGTTTCTGCGGCGCGACGCTGAATGGTTTGAAGGGCAACGGTCTCGACAGTCTGGTGGTGGTCACTACGCTGGCGGTGCTGTCGATTGCCTTGCTGACCTCGATTCTCGACGCCCGTCTCGAAGCGCGCACCGCTGATCTGGCGCACTCCCTGACCGTAGCCAACCGCGAACTCACTCAATTGGCCTTGCACGATCCGCTCACCGGCCTGCCGAACCGCATGCTGCTCGATGACCGGATCAATCAGGCGATCAGAAAAGTCGAGGAACAGGGCGGCTGCTTCGCCTTGATGTTCATTGATCTCGACGGCTTCAAACCGGTCAACGACGCGTTCGGCCATCACATGGGCGACCAGTTGCTGCGCGAAGTCGGCGTGCGTCTGCGTGAAGACTTGCGCAGCCAGGACACTCTGGCGCGGATCGGTGGCGATGAATTTGTCCTGCTCGTGCGGCTGAGCGAGCGCAACGATGCTCTGGGTCTGGCCGCACGCCAGGTCGGCCTGATCGGCCGCACGTTCCGCGTCGCTGAACATGACCTGCAGATTTCCGCCAGTGTCGGCATTGCTTTGTATCCGGGCAACGGTGACAACGCTCAAGAGCTGCTGATGAACGCCGACGCGGCGATGTACCACGCCAAGGGCGGCGGCAAGAACGGCTACAGCTTCTTCGATGCGTCGATGAACACCAACGCGCGCAAACAATTGCAATTGTTGCAGGACCTGCGCGCGGCCATCGAGCACAACCAGTTCTGCCTGCATTACCAGCCGAAATTCGACGCCGCCAACGGTCGCCCGGTCGGCGCCGAAGCGCTGCTGCGCTGGGCGCATCCACTGCATGGCATGTTGATGCCGGACAAGTTCATCGATCTGGCGGAGAAAACCGGGCTGATCATCCCGATGGGCGAATGGGTGCTTAACGAAGCCTGCCGGCAGATGCGCGAGTGGTACGTGCTCGGTTACACCGACTGGCGCATTGCCGTGAACCTCTCGGCATTGCAGTTCTGTCATGCCGGGCTGGTGCAGAGTGTGGCCAAGGCCTTGGCGACCCACCATTTGCCGGCCAACAGCCTGACCCTGGAAATCACTGAAACCACCGCCATGAGCGACGCTGACGCGAGCATGACCGTGCTGCAAGAGCTGTCGGACATGGGCGTCGACCTGTCGATCGACGACTTCGGCACCGGTTATTCCAGCCTCATGTACCTCAAACGCCTGCCAGCCAATGAGTTGAAGATCGACCGTGGTTTCGTCCGGGATCTGGAGCACGACAGCGATGACGCTGCGATCGTTTCGGCGATCGTCGCGCTGGGACAGGCCCTGGATCTGCGGATTGTCGCCGAGGGCGTCGAGACCGGCGCGCAGCAGGATTTCCTGACCAAATTGGGCTGTGATTCGCTGCAGGGCTATCTGCTCGGCCACCCCATGCCGGCGGAGCGCTTCATGCAGGACATCGTGCGCGGGCAAAGGCTGGCGGTGGTCTGAGACCACAGACAGATCTGCCGACAAGACTGTTTGTGGCGAGGGAGCTTGCTCCCGCTGGGTGCGTAGCGCCCTCAGAATTTTGTGAGCGCTGCGCACTCAAGCGGGAGCAAGCTCCCTCGCCACAATGTCGTGAACCTGCAGACGGGATCAAGATTCGGGCCATTGACACAGCCCATGCAAAACCCGTCATTCGCAGTTATTCTTGGCCCCGACTGTTACGTGTGCACGTGGGAGAAGGCCAGCATGGATAAAGTCATTGTCATCACCGGTGGCGGGCGCGGAATCGGCGCTGCCACGGCTTTGTTGGCAGCCGCACAGGGCTACCGGATCTGCATCAACTATCAGTCGGATGAACAGGCCGCACACAGCGTGCTCGAGCAGGTTCGAGCCTTGGGCGCCCAGGCCATTGCGGTTCGCGCCGATGTCAGTATCGAAGACGAAGTGATCGCGATGTTTCAGCGCGTCGACAGCGAACTGGGCCGGGTCACCGCGCTGGTCAACAACGCCGGCACCGTCGGACAGAAGTCGCGAGTCGATGAAATGTCCGAATTCCGCATCCTCAAAATCATGAAAACCAACGTGCTGGCGCCGATCCTCTGCGCCAAACACGCGATCCTGCGCATGTCGCCCAAACATGGCGGGCAGGGCGGAAGTATCGTCAACGTCTCCTCAGTCGCCGCACGGCTCGGTTCGCCGAACGAGTACGTCGATTACGCCGCGTCCAAAGGTGCGCTGGACACGTTCACGGTGGGTCTGTCCAAGGAAGTCGCCGGCGAGGGGATTCGCGTTAATGCCGTGCGTCCGGGCTACATCTATACCGACTTCCATGCCTTGAGCGGCGATCCGGATCGGGTCAGCAAGCTTGAGTCGGCGATTCCCATGGCCCGGGGCGGGCGGCCGGATGAAGTGGCCGAGGCGATTGTCTGGTTGCTGTCGGACAAGGCTTCGTATGCGACCGGGACGTTTGTTGATTTGGGGGGTGGGCGCTAGGGCTTTGGGTTTGTGTTGTCTGGTTTGGCGCCATCGCGAGCAGGCTCACTCCTACAAGGGAATCGCAATTCAAATGTAGGAGTGAGCTTGCTCGCGATAGCAATGGCCCGGCCAACACATAATCATCAAAACGACCGCACAATCCGCCCCAACGTCTCCATGGCCTTCTCCGATTCCTCGGTCCACGGGCTGCCGTAGTTCAAGCGAATACAATTCCTGAAGCGCTGGGTCGGCGAGAAAATCGGCCCCGGCGCGATGCTGATGCCTTGTGCCAGCGCCATTTGAAACAATTTCAGCGAATCCATCTGCTCCGGCAATTCCAGCCACAGAAAATAGCCGCCGGCCGGTTGGCTGACCCGGGTCTGCGCGGGGAAGTAACGGGCGATCGCTGCGAGCATCGCGCGCTGCTGTTCTTCCAGGGCATAACGCAGCTTGCGCAGGTGCCGATCGTAGCCGCCGTGTTGCAGATAGTCGGCGATCGCCGCTTGCGCCGGCATCGACGCGCACAGCGAGGTCATCAATTTCAGCCGTTCGACTTTCTGCGCATAACGCCCGGCGGCGACCCAGCCAACGCGATAGCCGGGGGCGAGGCTCTTGGCGAACGAGCCGCAATGCATGACCAGTCCTTCGGTGTCGAAGGCCTTGGCCGGTTTCGGCGCCTGCTGACCGTAATAGAGTTCGGCGTAGACATCGTCCTCGATCAACGGCACCTGATGCTGACGCAGCAGTCCGACCAGTTCCTGTTTTTTCGCCTCGGGCATGCTCGCGCCCATCGGATTCTGGAAACTGGTCATGCACCAGCAGGCCTTGATCGGATGACGTTCCAGGGTTTGCGCGAGCACGCCAAGGTCGATGCCGTCACGCGGGTGCACGGGGATCTCCACCGCTTTGAGCTTCAGACGCTCGAGCACTTGCAGGCTGGCGTAGAATGCCGGGGCTTCGATGGCCACCAGATCACCGGGTTCGGTCACCGCTTGCAGGCACAGGTTTAGCGCTTCGAGCGCGCCGTTGGTGATGAGCAATTCTTCCATTGGCAGCATCAGCCCGCCGACCATGTAGCGCAGGGCGATCTGTCGACGCAGTTGCGGGTTGCCCGGCGACATGTCGGTGACGACCATGCGCGGATCCATCTCCCGCGCGGCGCTGGCCAGGGAGCGCGACAGACGCTGCAGCGGGAACAGGGTCGGACTGGGGAATGCCGAGCCGAACGGCACGGTGTTCGGATCCTTGATCGAGTCAAGTACCGAGAACACCAGTTCGCTGACGTCGACTTCGGTTGATTCGTTGACCTGGCTGCTGATGACCGGCTCGGAGAACGTGTTCGGCGTATGGGCGTTGACGAAGTACCCGGAACGCGGCCGGGCGCGGATCAGGCCGCGGCGTTCGAGCAGGTAATAGGCTTGGAACACCGTCGACGGGCTGACCCCGTAAGTCTGGCTGGCATAGCGCACCGACGGCACGCGCTGGCCGGGACCGAGCACGCCAGAGCGAATCAGTTCAGCGATGTCGTCGGCGAATTTTTCGTAGCGTTTCATCGGTGGGCCTTGGTGGACTTGATTGTGTGGGGTGTCAGGGAAGGAGCCCTCACCCTAGCCCTCTCCCAGAGGGAGAGGGGACTGATTGGGGGATGCTGATGAAATACGCCGACCTGACAGTGCTTTGCCGAATCCATAATCGACTCGGTCTTTCAGGTCGATGCATAGCGACAGACACCTCGGTCGGCTCCCTCTCCCTCCGGGAGAGGGCTGGGGTGAGGGCAGCAATGCCAGCTCCTCAACGATTCATCGGCGCCACAAACCGGCTCTTCGCCACGCTGTAAACCCGCGGCTCGTCACTGTCTTCAATCCTGAAACTCAACGTCTGCGAACTACTGGCCGGGCGCTCTGAAGTCATCGCCACCGACACCGGCACATCGACAATCTCTCCCGGCGCCAGGCTCAGTTGCGTTTTGCCCTGCAATTCAAACCCATCGCCATCCACCAGACTCAACCGATACTCCTGGCGCTGCTGAGTCTTGTTGATCACCTTGAGCGAGTAGATATTCTCGATCTGCCCCTGAGCATTCTCGCGGAACAACCCGCGATCCTTGGTCACGTCCAGTGACACCATTGGACGCTCGATCAAGGCCAGCACCAACGCTCCAATCATCACCACCAGCACCGCCGTGTAGCCAATCAGACGCGGACGCAGCAGATGGGTCTTGCCGCCCTGCAGTTCGCGCTCGGAACTGTAGCGGATCAAGCCGCGCGGGTAATGCATTTTGTCCATGATCGAGTCGCAGGCATCGATGCACGCCGCGCAGCCGATGCATTCCATTTGCAAACCGTCGCGGATGTCGATGCCGGTCGGGCAGACCTGCACGCACAACTGGCAGTCGATGCAGTCGCCCAGGCCTGCTTCGACCGGGCGCACGTCACGCTTGCGCGGGCCACGGTTTTCGCCACGGGCGGCGTCGTAGGCAATGGTCAGCGTGTCCTTGTCGAACATCACACTCTGGAATCGCGCATATGGGCACATGTGCATGCACACCGCTTCGCGCAGCCAACCGGCGTTGATGTAGGTGGCGGCAGCGAAAAACAGCACCCAGAACAGGCTGACGCCACCGATTTGCAGGGTCAGCAATTCTTCGGCCAATGGCCGGATAGGAGTGAAGTAGCCGACGAAGGTCAGGCCGGTCATCACGCTGATTGCCAGCCACAGCGTGTGCTTGGCCGCGCGGCGCGCCAGTTTGTTAAGGCCCCACGGCGCGGCTTGCAGTTTGATCCGCTGGTTGCGCTCGCCTTCGGTGATCTTCTCGCACCACATGAAGATCCAGGTCCACGAACTCTGCGGGCAGGTGTAACCGCACCATACCCGCCCGGCGAACACGGTAATCGCGAACAGACCGAACGCGGCGATGATCAGCAGCGCCGAAAGCAGAATGAAATCCTGCGGCCAGAATGTCGCGCCGAAAATGTGGAATTTGCTTTCCGACAAATCCCACAGCACCGCCTGGCGGCCGCCCCAGTTGAGCCAGACAGTGCCGAAGAACAACACAAACAAAAACCCGGCGCCGCTTATGCGCAAGTTGCGGAACAGACCGGTGAAACTGCGGGTGTGGATCTGCTTGTCGCTGGATTGGGCAATTGCCCTCAGCGGGCGCGCGGGGACGTTTTTTATCGTCGGCGATGCTTCTACGGTTCGGACGGGGATTTGCTCGCTCATGGTCGTTCGCTCATCAGCCTCCATCAGGCTGATGCACTATGAGCGCCGATCTGTTAGCAGAACAGATTCAGGTCTGGCAATAAAAAGCGGATCAGATGAGTTTTGGCGCAAGGCCTGCGACAACTTGAAGCATCAGGCCGGGCGCGGCGCAAACGCCTGGCGCAGGCATTTGCGCCGAGTATTGAGCGAGATCAGTCAAACCACCGAATCAGTGTCATCAGCCTTCAGGTGTTTGCGCCCGTCCCTGGCCCCGGCGACGGTCAAGGCGTCAGCCTCGGCTTCAGTGATGTAGGTGCGTTTACCTTCGATGTCCACGTACGACATGGCTTTTTCGCTATCGGTCATGACTTCGAGGGTGTCGCAGATGCGGATTTCCTCGCCGTGTTCGACGGTGAAAAAACACACTTTCTGCTCAGGGTTGGATTCATCGATTCGCACGGGCATGTCGGCAGTCCTTTTTTGCAGGGAGGTCTGCACGTTAGGACGCGCAGCGTGCCGATCGTTCTGCGCAACCGATTAATGGTCGCTGTTGTCCATCGATTATCGAACCAATAACAAGGGAAGCACGATGGAAGACTGGTGGGATGAAGTGTGGGCAACGATGCAAGCCGAATTTGCCGACATCGGTGATGCCTCGCAATTGACGCGGATCACCGTACGTCTGGTGATGGCGGCATTACTCGGTGGGATTCTCGGTTTCGAGCGTGAACATAAAGGCAAGGCCGCCGGGGTGCGCACGCACATGCTGGTGGCCTTGGGGGCAGCGCTGTTTGTTCTGGTGCCGCAGACCTCGGGCGCAGAATCCGATGCGATGAGTCGCGTGTTGCAGGGTGTGATTGCCGGGATCGGCTTCCTCGGCGCCGGCACGATTCTGAAAAATCAGCAGGGCGATGAAGCTCATGTCAAAGGCCTGACCACAGCTGCCGGTTTATGGATGACGGCGGCGATCGGCGTGGCGGCGGGGCTGGGCAAGGAAGCGACGGCATTGCTCAGCACCATCCTGGCGCTGGCGATCTTCAATGTGATGCCGCACGTGGTGAGAGTGTTCGAAAAGGATGTCGACAAGAACGACCACCTCTAGCCGATCGCTCGGTCCCGTGTAGGAGCTGCCGAAGGCTGCGATCTTTTTCATTTGCAGCGCGGCAAAAATGAATCGCAGCCTTCGGCAGCTCCTACAGGGATGGCAGAGAGACATGCAGTGGTCAGAGGATAACCGGTGGCATGGTGCTCGGCGGTTCTTCCTTTGGCGGTGGCGTGGTGCCGGGCGGTTCTTGCTCGGGCACCGGTGGCGGCTCGGTCTCAGGCAGGGTGGGTTTGTCGATGTTCGGATCAGGCGTGTGGGCCGGGATCGGGATGCTCATCTGGTGACCTCCTTATGGCACATGGCGTGGGACGTGCTTAAGTGAGTTGACCCGGCCACGGCAAATTCGATCCGCGGCTTTGTCTTGTTAATTTCATCTGAACTTTTCCCCGCGCCGGTTGCTCGGAACCTAAGTGAGTTCATGACAGGGCCGGCGCTTTGTCGCGAATACTGTTCCGGCACAAGAGCGTCCTTGGGGCGTTAAGGAGAGATGCTCAATGACTGCTGAAAGACCTTCAGAGCTGAGTTACAACCCGCACATGCCGCTGTCGCAGGCATTACTGCTGCCACGTATCGTCATCGAAAACACCATGCCGACCCTCGACGGCGGCCAGTTTGCCGTCAAGTCGATTGCCGGGCGCGAAGTGGTGGTGACCAGCAAGGTGTTTGCCGACGGCCATGACAAGCTCGCCGTACGCATCCGCTGGCGCGAGGAAGGCCAGGAAACCTGGCAGACCGAGGTCATGTCCGATCAGGGCAACAACACCTGGCAAGGCCAGTTCCGTCCCGAGGAACAGGGCCGCTATCTATATTGCATAGAAGCGTGGATCGACCATTTCGCCAGCTTCCAGTACGAACTGGAGAAGAAACACAACGCTGCGGTGCCGGTGTCTCTGGAACTGCAGGAAGGCCGGACCATGGTGCAACAGGCCGCCGAGCGCAGCGAAGGTCAGCTCAGCGAGCAGCTGGCGGCGCTGCACCATGAATTGTCCGGCCTGCTCGAAACCGAGCAGGTCGCGCTGTTTCTGCACTCGCGCAGTGCGGATTTGATGGCTCAGGCCGACCACCGCGCCTATCTGAGCATCAGTGCGGAATTTCCAATGGACGTCGAGCGCGAACTCGCCGAGTTCGCTAGTTGGTACGAGCTGTTTCCGCGCTCGATTACCGACGATCCCAAGCGGCACGGCACGTTCAACGACGTTCACTCGCGCCTGCCGATGATTCAGGACATGGGCTTCGACGTGTTGTACTTCACGCCGATTCATCCGATCGGCCGCGCCCACCGCAAGGGCCGCAACAATTCCCTCACCGCCGGGCCAGACGATCCAGGCAGCCCGTACGCGATCGGCAGCGAGGAGGGCGGTCACGAAGCGATTCACTCGCAGCTCGGCACCCGTGAAGATTTCCGCCGGTTGGTGGCTGCTGCTGCCGATCATGGGCTGGAAATCGCTCTCGACTTCGCCATCCAGTGTTCCCAGGATCACCCGTGGCTCAAGGAACATCCGGGATGGTTCAACTGGCGCCCGGACGGCACGATCAAATACGCCGAAAACCCGCCGAAGAAATACCAGGACATCGTCAACGTCGACTTCTACGCGCCGGATGCGATTCCGAGCCTGTGGGTCGAGTTGCGCGACATTGTCGTCGGCTGGGTCAAGGAGGGCGTAAAAATCTTCCGCGTCGACAACCCGCACACCAAACCGCTGCCGTTCTGGCAATGGCTGATTGCCGATGTGCGCACCCTGTATCCGGAAGTGATCTTCCTCGCCGAGGCCTTCACCACGCCGGCGATGATGGCGCGTCTGGGCAAGGTCGGTTACTCGCAGAGCTACACCTATTTCACCTGGCGCAATACTAAGGCCGAGCTGGCGGAATATTTCACCGAGCTAAACCAGTCGCCATGGCGCGAATGCTACCGACCGAATTTCTTCGTCAATACCCCGGACATCAACCCGGCGTTCCTGCACGAGTCAGGCCGTCCCGGTTTCCTCATCCGTGCTGCATTGGCAACCATGGGCTCCGGTCTGTGGGGCATGTATTCCGGCTTCGAGTTGTGCGAATCGGCACCGGTGCCGGGCAAAGAGGAATATCTGGATTCGGAGAAGTATGAAATCCGCGTCCGCGATTTTACCGCCCCGGGCAACATTATTGCCGAGATCGCCCAGCTCAACCGTATTCGTCGGCAGAACCCGGCGCTGCATACGCATCTGGGCCTGAAAATCTACAACGCCTGGAACGACAACATTCTGTACTTCGGCAAGCGCAGCGCTGATGGCAGCAACTTCATTCTGGTCGCAGTCAGCCTTGACCCGCATAACGTGCAGGAAGCGAATTTCGAACTGCCGTTGTGGGAAATGGGCCTGCCGGACGACGCCACCACCCACGGCGAAGACCTGATGAACGGCCATCGCTGGGACTGGCACGGCAAGTACCAGTTCATGCGCATCGACCCGGCGTATCAGCCGTTCGGGATTTGGCGGATCAGCGCTACGTAGTAAATGGCGCACCTGTGGCGAGGGAGCTCGCTCCCGCTCGACTGCACAGCAGTCGCAAAGCCCGCAGGCACCGTAAGTTCGTATCAATGCATTGGGGGTTGCTTCGCAACCCAGCGGGAGCAAGCTCCCTCGCCACAGGGTTTCTGCTGTGGCTTTCAGCATTCAACAGGAGTTCCACATGGCGAAGAAACCCAAGGCAGCCGCCTTCATCAAAGACCCGCTCTGGTACAAGGACGCGGTGATCTACCAGGTTCACGTCAAATCGTTTTTCGACTCCAACAATGACGGGATCGGCGACTTTCCCGGGCTTATCGCCAAACTCGATTACATTGCCGACCTCGGCGTAAACACCATCTGGTTGCTGCCGTTCTATCCCTCGCCACGCCGCGACGACGGTTACGACATCGCCGAATACCGTGGTGTGCACAGCGACTACGGGACGATGGCCGACGCCAAGCGTTTCATCGCCGAAGCGCACAAGCGCGGGCTGCGGGTGATCACCGAGCTGGTCATCAACCACACTTCCGACCAGCACCCGTGGTTCCAGCGTGCACGCAAAGCCAAGCCCGGTTCAGCGGCACGGGACTTCTATGTCTGGTCCGATGACGACCAGAAATACGACGGCACGCGGATCATTTTCCTCGACACCGAGAAGTCCAACTGGACCTGGGATCCGGTAGCCGGCCAGTATTTCTGGCACCGTTTCTATTCCCACCAGCCGGATCTGAACTTCGACAACCCGCAAGTAATGAAAGCCGTGCTGTCGGTGATGCGTTACTGGCTGGACATGGGCATCGACGGTCTGCGCCTCGACGCGATTCCGTACCTGATCGAGCGCGACGGCACCAACAACGAAAACCTGCCCGAGACCCACGACGTCCTCAAGCAGATCCGTGCCGAGATCGACGCCAACTATCCCGATCGCATGCTGCTGGCCGAGGCCAACCAATGGCCGGAAGACACTCAGCTGTATTTCGGTGACACCGATGCTGCTGGGTTGAATGGCGACGAATGCCACATGGCGTTCCACTTCCCGCTGATGCCGCGCATGTACATGGCACTGGCCCAGGAAGACCGTTTCCCGATCACCGACATCCTCCGCCAGACCCCGGAAATCCCAGCGAACTGCCAGTGGGCGATTTTCCTGCGCAACCACGATGAGCTGACCCTGGAAATGGTCACCGATCGCGAGCGCGATTATCTGTGGAATTACTACGCGGCTGACCGTCGCGCGCGGATCAACCTCGGCATTCGACGTCGTCTCGCGCCGTTGATGGAGCGCGACCGCCGCCGTATTGAGCTGCTCAACAGCCTGTTGCTGTCGATGCCCGGCACGCCGACCCTGTATTACGGCGACGAAATCGGTATGGGCGACAACATCTACCTCGGCGACCGCGACGGCGTGCGTACGCCGATGCAATGGTCGATCGACCGCAACGGTGGTTTCTCCCGCGCTGATCCGGCGAGTCTGGTGCTGCCGCCGATCATGGATCCGCAGTATGGCTATCAGTCGGTCAACGTCGAAACCCAGTCCGGCGACCCGCATTCGCTGTTGAACTGGACGCGGCGTCTGCTGGCGGTGCGCAAGCAGTCGAAGGCGTTCGGCCGTGGCACGTTGAAAATGCTCTCGCCGAGCAACCGTCGCGTGCTGGCCTACACCCGTGAATACACCGACGCCGACGGCAAGCACGAGATCATTCTGTGCGTGGCCAACGTCTCGCGCAGTGCGCAAGCGGTCGAACTGGATCTGTCGGCTTACGTCGGCATGGTGCCGGTGGAAATGCTTGGCGGTAACGCGTTCCCGCCGATCGGCCAGTTGAATTTCCTCCTGACCCTGGCGCCGTACGGCTTCTATTGGTTCGCCCTGGCAGCGGAAAACCAGATGCCGAGCTGGCACGTCGAGCCGGCGCAGAGCCTGCCGGACTTCACTACGCTGGTGCTGAAAAAACGCATGGAAGAACTGCTCGAAGCGCCGTCGCGTACGACGCTGGAGCAAAGCATCCTGCCGAGCTGGCTGCAGAACCGTCGCTGGTTCGCCGGCAAGGACGCGGGTATCGAAAAGGTCAATCTGGCTTACGGTGTGCGCTTCGGCGATGCCCAGCATCCGGTGCTGCTCAGCGAAGTCGAGGTCACCAGTGGCGGCCAGACCAATCGTTATCAACTGCCGTTCGGCTTCATTGCCGAAGACCACGTCGGCCCGCCGTTACCGCAGCAATTGGCGCTGTCGCGTGTACGCCGTGTGCGTCAGGTTGGCTTGATCACTGATGCATTCAGTCTGGAAACCTTTGTCCGCGCGGTGCTGCAAGGCATGCAGAACAACACGGTATTGGAGTCGATCGAAGGCGAAATCCGCTTTGAACAGACCCCGCATCTGGAAAAACTTGGCCTTGGCGCCGAGTCGGATGTGCGCTACCTGTCCGCCGAGCAATCGAACAGTTCGGTGGTGATCGGCAACAGCCTGGTGCTTAAGCTGATACGCAAAGTCGCTTCAGGCGTACACCCGGAACTGGAGATGAGCGCTTACCTGACCGAGGCCGGGTTTGCCAATATCTCTCCACTGCTCGGTTCGGTGATTCGCCGTGACGCACAGGGCGAAGATAACCTGCTGATGATCGCCCAGGGCTATCTGAGCAATCAGGGCGACGCGTGGGAATGGACGCAAAACAACCTCGAGCGGGCGCTGCGCGACGAACTGGCCGACGCCATGTCCGAGCAGGAGCAGCATTACAACGCCTTGGGCGAGCTGAAAGACTTCGCCGGCATGCTCGGCCAGCGTCTTGGCGAGATGCATCAGGTGCTTGCTGCACCAACCGACAACGCCGACTTTGCTCCGCAGGTGTCGTCGAGCAAGGACATGGCCGCGACAAGCAAGGACGTCACCGCGCAGGTTGAACATGCCTTGAAATTGCTCAAGCAGCATCAAGGCGAGTTGAACGCCGCGGATCAGAAACTGGTCAAGCGTCTGCTCGATGAGAAGAAAACCATTCTTGCCCATGTGCAGGACCTGGCGAAGAAAGCCACCGGTGGTTTGCGCATCCGGGTGCACGGCGACTTGCATTTGGGTCAGGTACTGGTGATCAAGGGCGATGCCTACCTGATCGACTTCGAGGGCGAACCGGCGCGGCCGTTGAGCGAACGTCGCGGCAAGCACAGCCCGTACAAGGACGTCAGCGGTGTATTGCGCTCGTTCGATTACGCAGCGGCGATGACTATCAACGTGCACAACGTTGATAACAGCACTGAAGCTGAAACAGCGCGCAAACGCGTCGCTGAGCGTTATCTGCGCGAGGCACGCGAGGCATTTGTGCAGGCATATCGCGAGGCGGCAGCTAGTCTTGAGCATGCTTGGCAGGATCCTCAAGGCGCCGACGCCGCGCTGGCGTTGTTCGGCCTGGAAAAAGCCGCTTATGAAGTGGCCTACGAAGCGGAAAACCGCCCAACGTGGCTGCCCGTGCCATTGCACGGCTTGTATGGATTATTGACTGGGCTTAAACCCTTTTCCGATCTTGGTGGAGAGTAGTCATGAGTTTCTCGAACAAGGAACAGGGTGTGGTAAAGGAAGCATTGTTACCCTCGGCACGCGACATCGATGCCTTGGTACGCGCTGAACATCAGGACCCGTTTTCGATCCTCGGCCCGCACGGCGATGGCGCCGGTGGGCAGTTCATCCGGGCCTATCTGCCGGGCGCGCTGAGTGTCTCGGTGCTGGACAAGGACAGCGGTGAGGAAATCGGTCCGCTGCAGATGACCGAAACGCCGGGGCTGTTTGTCGGCCATTTCGATCAGGCGCGCCGGTACCTGCTGCGCACGCGCTGGGCCGGTGGCGAGCAGGTTGCCGAAGATCCGTACAGCTTTGGCCAGTTGCTCGGCGAGATGGATTTGTATCTGTTCGCCGAAGGCAATCACCGCGACCTCAGCGCGTGCCTCGGTGCGCAGCTGAAAACCGTTGATGGTGTTGACGGTGTGCGTTTTGCCGTGTGGGCGCCGAATGCCCGCCGGGTGTCGGTGGTCGGTGATTTCAACGTCTGGGACGGGCGCCGTCACCCGATGCGCCTGCGCCATCCTTCCGGCGTCTGGGAGTTGTTCATCCCGCGCCTGCAAGCGGGGGAGTTGTACAAGTACGAAATACTCGGTGCCCACGGCATTCTGCCACTCAAGGCCGACCCGATGGCGCTGGCTACCAGCCTGCCGCCGGACACCGCGTCGAAAGTTGCCTCGCCGCTGCAGATCGACTGGCAGGATCACGACTGGATGAATGCCCGCCAGGATCGCCAGCAGCGCTCCAAGCCTCTGTCGATCTACGAGTTGCACGCCGGTTCCTGGCAGTGCGAACTGGATGATCTGGGTGAAGTGGCGCGTCAGTACACCTGGCCGGAACTGGCTGAGCGGCTGATTCCTTACGTCAAAGAGCTGGGCTTCACTCACATCGAATTGATGCCGATCATGGAGCACCCGTTCGGCGGTTCCTGGGGCTATCAGTTGCTCTCGCAATTTGCCCCAAGCGCGCGCTACGGCACGCCGGATCAGTTCGCCGCTTTCGTCAATGCCTGTCACCAGGCCGACATCGGTGTGATTCTCGACTGGGTGCCGGCGCATTTCCCGACTGATACCCACGGTCTGGCACAGTTCGACGGCACCGCGCTGTACGAATATGGCAACCCGCTGGAAGGCTTCCACCAGGATTGGGACACGCTGATCTACAACCTCGGTCGCACCGAAGTGCACGGCTACATGCTCGCCTCGGCGCTGCACTGGCTGAAGCACTTCCATATCGATGGCCTGCGTGTCGATGCGGTGGCGTCGATGCTGTATCGCGACTATTCGCGCAAGGCTGGCGAATGGGTACCGAACCGTCACGGTGGGCGCGAGAACCTCGAAGCCATCGACTTCCTGCGTCATTTGAATGATGTGGTTGAGCTGGAAGCTCCGGGTGCGCTGGTGATTGCCGAAGAGTCCACCGCATGGCCCGGGGTCAGCCAAAGCACCCAGCAGGGTGGCCTAGGCTTCTCCTACAAATGGAACATGGGCTGGATGCACGATTCGCTGCACTACATCCAGCAGGATCCGGTGTATCGCGCCCATCACCACAACGAGTTGAGCTTTGGTCTGGTCTACGCCTGGTCCGAACGCTTCATCCTGCCGATCTCCCACGACGAAGTGGTGCACGGTAAGCACTCGCTGATCGACAAGATGCCCGGTGATCGCTGGCAGAAATTTGCCAACCTGCGCGCCTATCTGAGCTTCATGTGGACTCACCCGGGCAAGAAGTTGTTGTTCATGGGCTGTGAGTTTGGCCAATGGCGCGAGTGGAACCACGATCAGCAGCTGGACTGGTACCTGCTGCAGTACTCCGAGCACAAAGGTGTGCAGAAACTGGTCGGCGATCTCAATCGGCTGTATCGCGAAGAGCCGGCGTTGCACGATCAGGACGACGCGCCGCAGGGCTTCCAGTGGTTGATTGGTGATGATGCGATCAACAGCGTCTACGCCTGGCTGCGCTGGAGCAAGGACGGTTCGCCAGTGCTGGTGGTTGCGAACTTCACACCGGTACCGCGCCAGTCGTATCGGGTCGGGGTACCGTTTGCCGGGCGCTGGACCGAGTTGTTCAACAGTGACGCTGACATTTATGCCGGCTCAAATTACGGCAATGGCGGCGGAGCGTTGACCGAAGAAGTGCCTAGCCATGGTCAATCCTTGTCGCTGGAACTGAATCTGCCACCGTTGGCAGTGTTGATCCTCAAGCCGCAGGGCTAGCACCTGTGGGAGCGAGCCTGCTCGCGAAGGCGCCATGTCAGTCAACGATGATGTTGAAGGTGGCACCACTTCCGCGAGCAGGCTCGCTCCCACAAGGTTTTTCAGTGATCAGCAGATCACCAGCGCATCCGCCCCCCAAGGCTGCCGATGATGCCGTTCAGGTCATTGTCATCCACATCGCTGCTGTAATCGGCGCTCATGTACAGGCTTACTGCCGGTGTGACCCGCGCCACCAGCCCCAAACCCAATTCCACTGTTGAAGACTTGCGGCTGCTGCTGATCTTGTCGACCTGATCCAGCGTTACCGTGCTGCCGGTGTACACCGTGTGCCAAAGGTTGGTGCGCACATACGGCTCTACCGGTAAGCCATTCAAGTCATAACTGCCTTTCAATCGCGCACCGACGCGGCCACTCCACGCGGTCAGGTCGGTCGAAGAGGCATTGCCCGCGCCTGCATACGGAGCATCGAGGCTGATGCGTTGGTTGATCAATTGCGCCTGCGGTTCTACCACCCAGTTCTCACTCAAACCAATCGGATAGCCACCTTCGACCGAAAACGTCATCGCACTGCCTTCGGCGGCCTGCCGATTACCTTGCGGCGTACGACTGAAACCGCTGACGCGACCGCCGCTGGCCGACAGGTCGACGTGCCAACCCTGCGCGCCCACAAGACTGTAATAGGCGCCCAGGCTCTGACCTTGCAGGCTCAGGCTGTCAGTGCTGCGGTCCGCGAGGGCGCGGCGGTTCAATGCACCACCGGCACTCAGTTGAATCTGATCGTCACCGCCGATCAGGCCCAGGGTCTGGGTCGCGCCATTGGCGCTTTTCAAGGTGATCACCGCCGGACCTTTGAACTCGCCGCCGGGCATCGCGTAGCCAGAGGCCAGCGCATCGGTCTGCGCGCGGCGAGCGCTTCTGCCGTACAACTCATCCCACGCGGAGGGCGCGAGATCTTCGGTGATCAGGCGTGAACTTTGCTGACGCAACGGCAGTGGTCCGGGCGTTATCACGGTTACCGGCAACGTCATCACAGGCATATCGGCGCGATACCACGTGGTTTCATCCGCCGCAGATCCCGCATGCGCCTCCATGGACGAGCACAGCAACAGCGAACCTGACACTGTGCAAAAGGTGATTTTCAATTCGTGTGGGGTCAGTGAAGTTTTCATGGGGGTCTACCTTGCAAGCGCATGCGTCATCTCGAGTCTGGCGTCTCTCCTACCCCGAACGAGGGGCGACCGAATAGAGCGGGGCGAACCGCGGCTGCTCGATTTCGCGAGTGCCGGAAGGTCAGCCCCAGTAGTGATTCCGGGGGTAGTAAGGTAGAGATAAGAAGAGTGACGCCTGCGCGTCAAGAAAATGCACGATGAATGGCGTGCATAAATCAGCCTTCGCAAGCGTTTGTTTTTCTGCACATAACTAAGTGATTGTTTGCATGGAAAAACGCTTACGAAATGTTCGGCTGACGGTTTTCTGCCGCCGACGAAAGGTCATTCCGACCGGGAGTAGCCGGAACGACCTGTCATTTACCTGCTGTCAAAAATGCACCTACAGATGCACTTCAACCGCCAGAGGAAGGTGATCCGAGAGATGCGTCCATGGTTTGTTGCCGAGAATCCTCGGATCATGGCTGCTGGCATTGCGCAGATAAATCCGGTCCAGGCGCAGCAGTGGAAAACGTGCGGGATAGGTTCTCGCCGGACGCCCATGATGACGCTCGAAGGCTTCGTGCAAATAGTCGCGACGGGCAAGGGCAGCGTTGCCCTGCAACTGCCAGTCATTGAAATCGCCGGCAATGATCACCGGCGCGTCGTCCGGCAGTGATTCGAGCAACTGGCAAAGCAGCTGCAGCTGCAATTGCCGATGGCTTTCCAGCAAGCTCAAATGCACACAGATCGCATGCACCTCGGCATGCCCGGGCACATCGAGGATGCAGTGCAACAACCCGCGACGTTCCGGGCCGGTGATCGAGACATCGAGATTGCGATATTCGCGGATCGGGTATTTCGACAGCAGTGCATTGCCGTGATGACCATCGGGATAAACGGCGTTGCGCCCGTAGGCAAAATCGCTCCACATGCTGTCGGCGAGGAATTCGTATTGCGAGGTCTGCGGCCAGTCGTTGTAGCGACTCGAATGACGTTCGTGTTCACCCACCACTTCCTGCAGAAACACCAGGTCGGCCGAGGTACTGCGCATCGCTTCGCGCAGCTCCGGGAGGACGAACCGCCTATTCAATGCGGTGAAGCCTTTGTGGGTGTTGACCGTGAGTACCCGCAGGCGATGAATGACTGGCGCGTCGACCGCTTGACGCTTGGGATCGCTGGACACGTTCACTCCTCTGAATTGGGCCATGCCTGTTCATGCGACTGGTTTGAGGGGGTGGCAGTTCCGTTTTCTGAGCGACGCCAGGCAATGTAGGAGTGAGCCTGCTCGCGATGGCGCAGTGTCAGTCAACCCTGCATCAACTGACAGATTGCTATCGCGAGCAGGCTCACTCCTACAGGGGGGATGTGGTGTCTAGACAAAGACGATTTCATACGGCAAGCGCATTCTTTCCAGCAGCACCGGCGGCAGCAGCGGCGCAATGCCGATGGCCGGTTCGCCCTTGAGCTGGCTGGCATAGGCGTGAGTGGCATGGCTCTTGCGCGCCACGGTCCAGGTGTCGAGGCGCAGCTTGCGCGCACGCTCCCACGGGATCATGCGCTGCTCGCGCTCCGGCCAGTGCCAGGCCCACACCGGCACGTCGTGATAGGTCGCCCCGGCTTTCAGTGCCGCGTCGAAACTGGCCCGGCCAACCACCTCATGATCCGCCGGACCATCCTCGCGCCAGGTGCTGAACACCACGTCGCCCGGCCGCAGGTAGCGGCCGATGAATTCAGTCAGTTGGCTTTGCTGATCACTCAGCGCGTTGTCGGTAAATCCGCCACGCACCCACTTCAGGCTGTGCATCGGCAAACCGAGGCGGCGCAGGGCTTCGACGCTTTCCTGCGGGCGGAAGACGCTCAGGCGTTGTTCCGACCATTGCCGCGAGCCGGGGTGGCTGGCGCTGCCGTCGGTGATGGAGAGCAATTGCAGCGGGTGGCCAAGACTGGAGAGTAACTGCAGCAAACCGCCACAGGTGACGACTTCATCACCCGGATGCGGGGCGATGACCACGGCGCGGGCCCCGGCGGGTACCAGACTGTGGGTATTGATGACGGGAATATTGTCGAGTTGCGGGGCGCTGTTCCAGATCTGTGCTGGCAGCCCGTGTTCGTTGAGCAATGACGGTTTCATGAGTGCGACGTCCTTGTAGTGTCTCGCCCTCAGTCGTGAGCAGCCAATGCTGGTCGCGGCCCGTGAAGGCAAAAGAATAGCAACGGTGCAGTGCTCCAACCCTTGGATTACTGCGAGGCAGAGTATTGCTCAAGACAGCGGATTCGTCGCGTCACAGATCAATCTGAACCGTATTTTTTTATTCCAGCTGTGCCAGATTGCGCAGAAAGTCACCGAATCCGCCCTTGGCCCGACTGTCGAGACGGGCGCTGGTGTGCACCTGTGGGCGGTGACTCCAGGCGATGTTGGCACCGCTGCGCTCCAGCGCGCGCACCAGTTGCACGTCCTCGTCACAGGTCAGCGGTTTGAATCCACCCACCAGACGATAGGCCTCGGCACTGACGCCGAGGTTGGCCCCATGAATATGTCGATGGCCATCGCGAGCCTGATAGTGGCGGTGGTAGCGAATCTGCGCCGCTTCATCGAACGACTCATGCCAATGCTCGACCGTGACCGTGCCGCACACCGCGTCAGCCTCCAGCCCCAGTTGCGCCGCCAGCCAGTCATCGGCGACGCGGCTGTCGGCGTCGGTGCAGGCGATCCAGCGTGCACCGCGTTCAAGCAGCAGGCGCGCACCGGCGGCACGGGCTTCGCCAACGTTGCGTGCTTCGATCTGCAGGCTCAGCACCGGATAAGCACTGACGATCTGCGCCGAACCATCGCTGCAACTGTCGAGCACCACGAGGATTTCCACCGGCTCGCCGGCCAGTTGCGCATGTTCGCCAGCCCGCAGGGCGGCGCGCAGACATTCATCGAGCAGCGCCTCTTCGTTGTGCGCGGGAATCACAATACCGATCAACGCAAGCCCTCCAGCGCCGCCACCGAGCGTGGCTCGCGGCTCCACAGTTCGAGAATGAAATCCGCCTCCTGATGCAGTACCAGACGCGGCAATGCCAATTGATCGTGGATCTGATCGTGTACCTGACGCGCATTCAGCGGGCAGCCCTCAATCGGCGGGCGCCAGTGGCAGGCCAGCAATTGGCCGTCGGCCGTCAGCGATTCACTGATGCGGCGGATCATTTCTGTCAGATCGTTCTCATCGAGGTAGTAGCCGATTTCGCTAAATACAATCAGGTCGAATTTTTCCTCCGGCCAGTCACCCGGAAGACGGCCCTGGCGGACTTCGGCATGCTCGAAGACACTCAAGCGAGTACGCGCGAGCTTCACTGCCGCGCTTGCAGTGTCGCAGCACAGCAGGCGGTCGCAACGCGGTGCCAGTTCCGCACTCAGTTCGCCATTGGCGCAACCCGGTTCGAACACCGCCCGGTAGCGCGGACGGGGCAGGGCAGCGAGGGTTATCGCGCGTTTGCGCTGCTCGTACCAGCGCTGACGGAATGCCCAAGGGTCGTCATTGCCGGCGAACAGTCCATCGAAATAGCGGTCATCGACGCTCACAGGAACACCACTTCAAAAGGTTGCAACAAACGATCGAGCACATAAGGCGCCAGCACTGGCCCGAGCCCGACGTCGCGATCACCTTCCAACTGGCTGGCGAACGCATGCGCCGCGTGGCGTTTGCGGGCGATGTGCGTCGGTGACAGCAGAATCTTGCGCGCCCGATCCCAAGGCACCGAGGCGTCCTCCGGGGTCGCCCAGTGCCACGTCCAGACCGGCAGTTCATGACAGGCAGCCCCGACGCGGCGCGCCGCTTCGACACTGGCGCGACCGACGGCCTCGTGATCGCTATGGCCATCCTCGCGCCAGGTGGTGAAGACCACGTCACTGGCATGCAGATAACTGGCGATGAAGTCGCTCAACCCGGTTTCCTGAGCCGCCACTTGGGTGTCGGTAAAACCGCCGCGCAGCCATTTCAGGCTGTGCATCGGCAAACCGAGGCGACGCAGGGCTTCGGCCGATTCCTGCGGACGCACCACGCTCAAACGCTCGACCGGCCAGCGTTGCGAGCCGGGGTGACTGGCGCTGCCATCGGTGACCGAGATCAACTGCAACGGACGTCCGGCTGCCGCCAGCAACTGCATGATGCCGCCGCAACCGAGCACTTCGTCATCCGGATGCGGTGCGACGATCACCGCCCGCGATCCCAGCGGTACGAGGTCAAGGATGTCGATGGCGGGCAACTCGGCCAGGCGCCGCGAACCCTGCCATTGCTGCAGCGAAGTGCCCTGGCCGACGATCGGGTTGTCCTTCATAACGCCCAGACCTCGCGGGATTGACCGGCAATTTGCTGGCCCAGCGCAGCAAGGTCGCGTTCGGCGTGACTCTGGCGCAGGAACACCGGCAAGTCCGCACTCAATCGCGCAAAATGCCGATCCTGACAAAACGGCCCGGCACCCAGCGCCCGACCGACTTCTCGCATGACCTGTTCGGCAGACTGTTCGACCACCGCGCGGGCGCGACGAGCGAGCAATTCAGCGTCGGCCTCGGGTTGCGCATCGATTTGCAGCGCGCTGAAGCGCAACACATCGGCAGCCGCTTGCAGTGCTGTGTCAGTGGCGCCGAGGTGGGCGAGGGCATGGGGTTCGTCGCGTTGGGCGCAATGCTGACGCAGCGCTTCGGCAATCCGTCGCGATGCGCCATACCAGCACGCGGCGATGCCGATGCCGCCTTGCCAGAAACCCGGCCGTTGCAGGTAATCACCGGGATTGCCGATGGCCTGCGCTTCGGCGTTGTCGAACAGCACTTCGACGCTGCCGGTGGCTGCCATGCCCACGGCTTGCCAGCCTTGATCGGTGATAGTCACGCCCGGTTGATCGAGCGCGACTGCAACCAGTTGCTGTTGATCATCAGCGTCCCACGCAGTGAGCAAGGCGTGACTAAGCACCGCCGCACCAGAACACCAGGCCTTGCGCCCGTTCAGCGTGACCATATGCCCGGCCGGCGTGACTCTCACCCGCGCTTGCGGCGGTTCGGCAGCCCACATTCCCCACGTGCTGCCCGGCGTTGGCGTACCGCCCAATTGCTCGATGATCGCCAGCGCGTCGGTGTGACCCTCGTAAAGTTTGCACAGCCCCAGATCGTGTCCGCCCACTTCCGACAGACGCTGAAAACGCTCCAGCGTGTGACCGCTGCCGGGTAACGGCAAGCGGTCGAGGCCGGCCTCGACCATTGCCCTCAGGCAACGGCCGAGGGCGTTGGTGTCGGCGTAATCTGGCGGACGGCGGGCCAGATAATGTTGAAAGTCCATATCAATCTTCTTCGTCACGTTGCAGTTCGAACAACAGCAACGAACGCCCGGTCACCGAATATTCATGGCCGAAGTCGAAGCGTTCCTGGCCGCGAATCGACGGTTGATTGGTGTCGATCATGCAGGTCCAGAAGCCGCCGTCCGGCACTTCCGGCAGTGTGAAGTTGACGATGTCGTGATGCGCGTTGACCACCAGCAACAGGGTCGCATCAGCGCCCTTGCGACGAATCCCGGTTTCCTGCGCGCGGCCATCGAGGAGCATGCCGAGGCAGCGATTGTGCGCGTCGTGCCAGTGCTCGGTGGTCATCTCGGTGGCGTCCGGTGCCAGCCAGGTGACGTCCTTGACGCCGATGTCTTCGTTGTATTCGCCGACCAGGAAGCGGCCGCGACGCAGGATCGGATAAGTCAGGCGCAGCTTGATCAGGCGCTTGACGAACTTGAGCAGGGCCTTCCCGTCCTCGCTCAGATCCCAGTTGACCCAGCCGATTTCGCTGTCCTGGCAATAGGCATTGTTGTTGCCGTCCTGGGTACGCGCGAACTCGTCACCGGCAACGATCATCGGCGTGCCCTGAGCGAGCAGCAGGGTGGCGAAGAAGTTGCGCATCTGCCGGTGGCGCAGCGCATTGATTTCCGGGTCGTCGGTCGGGCCTTCGACGCCGTGGTTCCACGACAGGTTGTTGTTGCTGCCGTCCTGATTGTTCTCGTCGTTGGCTTCGTTGTGCTTGTCGTTGTACGAGACCAGATCGTTGAGAGTGAAACCGTCGTGGGCAGTGATGAAATTCACCGACGAATACGGCCGGCGCCCACGCTGGTTGAACATCTCTCCCGAGGCCGTCATGCGGCTGGCGAAATCAGCGAGCTGAGCGTCGTCACCCTTCCAGAAGGCGCGCACGGTGTCACGGAACTTGTCGTTCCACTCGACCCAGCCCGGCGGGAAGTTGCCCACCTGATAGCCGCCGGGGCCGCAGTCCCACGGCTCGGCGATCATTTTCACCTGACGCAGCACCGGGTCCTGACGGCAGGCAACTAGGAAGCTGTGGCGTTCGTCGAAGCCATCGTGGTAACGGCCAAGAATGGTCGCCAGGTCGAAGCGGAAACCGTCGACGTGCATCTCACTGGCCCAATAGCGCAGGGAGTCGGTGACCATTTGCAGTACGCACGGGTGACTCAAGTCCAGCGTGTTACCGGTGCCGGAGTCGTTGATGTAGTAGCGCTTGTCATCCGGCATCAAGCGGTAGTACGAGGCGTTGTCGATACCGCGCATCGACAGGGTCGGGCCTTGCTCGTTGCCTTCGGCCGTGTGGTTGTAGACCACGTCGAGAATGACCTCGAGGTTGGCATCGTGCAAATGCGCGACCATCTCCTTGAATTCGGCGATCTTGCCACTGGCCAGATAACGTGGGTCCGGAGCGAAGAACGCGATGCTGTTGTAGCCCCAATAGTTCGTCATGCCTTTTTGCAGCAGGTGCTGATCGTTGACGAAGGCATGGATCGGCAGCAGCTCGACGGAGGACACGCCAAGTTTGCGGATGTGCTCGAGCACGTCGTCGACCATCAGGCCGCCGAAAGTGCCGCGCAGGTTTTCCGGTACCGATGGGTGACGCATGCTGATGCCGCGCACGTGGGTTTCATAAATGATGGTCTTGTCCCACGGCACGCTGACCCGGTGGTCGTTGCCCCAGGTGTGCGCCGGGTCGATGACCTTGCACTTGGGCACGAATGGCGCGCTGTCGCGTTCGTCGAAACTCAGGTCGGCGTCGGGGTGGCCGATGGTGTAGCCGAACAGCGCTTCGGACCATTTCAGCTCACCCACCAACTGCTTGGCGTACGGGTCGATCAGCAGCTTGTTGTGGTTGAAGCGATGGCCGTTGGCCGGGTCATACGGCCCGTAGACGCGGTAGCCATAGATCAGCCCAGGATGCGCGTCCGGCAGGTAGCCGTGATAGATCTCATCGGTGTATTCCGGCAGCTCGATGCGCTCGAGTTCGACTTCGCCGGCGTCGTCGAAAATGCACAGCTCGACCTTGGTGGCGTTGGCGGAAAACAGAGCAAAGTTCACCCCCAGACCATCCCAGGTCGCACCGAGCGGGAAGGGCAGGCCTTCACGGATTCTCGACGGTTCGGCGTGCGCAACGGGTTCGGCTTTCTTTGGACGGGTCATGATTGCTCCTGCAAAAAAACGGGAATTCTGGTGGGCTACGTTCCCCTGTAGGAGTGAGCCTGCTCGCGATTGCTATTTCGGATTCAACATGGATGTCGACAGACATACCGCAATCGCGAGCAGGCTCGCTCCCACAGGGTTATGTGTTGTGTTTCCCCAGAGGGGCTTTTTTCGGGGCGCAAAGACCCCTTATGGCGAGCAAGCTCGCCACACAGTTGTTCAGTTCAATAATCGGGTCTAGGTCAGTTCGCCGGAGGCTTCTTCGCAACTCGCGGCTTTTTCTCGGCAGCCTTTTCGCCCGGCGGGACTACCTTGGGCGTGGCCGCAGGCTTGGCTTTCGCCGCTGGTTTGGCTTTGGCGGGAGCCGGCGTTTTGCCGTCGAGCGCTTTGGCCTCGGTGTTCTTCGCCGCTGGGGTCTTGCCGGCAACCTTGCTGCCAGCCGCTTTCGGTGGCTTCTTCGGTGCAAGCGCCTCAGCCTCGGCCAGTTTGCGCGCCATCTCCCAATGACGTTCTTCCTGGCCTTCAGGCTTACCTTCCGACTCCCAGATCTGATAGGCGAATTCGCGAATGCGTTTATCGTCGGTGCTCATCGCAATGCTCCTGAACTGAACTCATGCTTGTGTTAAGTGTTGGATAAAGAGATTGACCGGGACATCCCCCAGCGCTTCGCTGACATTCAGCTCCCTGTTTTGTGTGACTACGCTGCTGGCAAAAAGTCCCTTCAGGTTTGCATCCGGAGCGGCAGACGGTAAAACCACCCGCGTATCGCCCCAGCGCAGCGCATCGACCTGCGGGATGGCACTGTTTTCCAGCAACGTCGCGCAGCGCACCGGCACCACTACAATGGCCCGCACGCCCTCGTGCTCACGCGCGAACGCCAGCACGTTGTGCGCCTGACTGCCCAGCACTTGCAGTGGCTGGTAGTCGCCACGGCGGAACAGCTCGCTGTGGTCCCTGCGCAGGTTCAGTACTTCGCCGATCAGGGCCTGCTTGACGCGCCCGTCGCGCCACTCTTTCAGCAGTTGCGCATTCGGCACGGATGCCTGCAAGGATTGCTCGCGGGCGGCGTAACCCACCGGCCGACGGTTGTCCGGGTCGACCAGGCTGAAATCCCAGTACTCGTTGCCCTGATACAGATCCGGTACCCCCGGTACGGTCATGCGCAGCAAGGTTTGCGCCAGCCCGTTGAGCGCGCCGGCAGCGGCGATGCTGTTGACCGTCTTGCTCAGCGCCGCGCGCAACAGCTCGCCTTCCTCACCGGTCAGCAGTTTTTCCGTGAAGGCTTGCGCGGCATTTTCATAGGCTTCGTTCGGCGCGCTCCAGCTGCTTTGCAACTTGGCTTCGCGCAGGGCTTTCTGCTGCCATTGCCAGATGCGCTTGGCGTAGTCGGCGAAACCGGCCTTGTCATCGTCCCGCAAATCCAGCGGCCAACTGCCGAGCAACGCCTGATACAGGATCAGTTCGTCGCCGGCAGACGGCGCGTCATCTTCGATGCGCACGGGGCGGGCGAGGGCGCGCCACAGTTCGACCTGATCGGCGTACCAATGGCTGCGTTCGCTGAGCACGGCGAGCCGCGCGCGAGTGTCTTCGCCGCGCTTGTGGTCGTGAGTGGCGGTGGCCAGCAGGTTGTCGGGAAACTCCGCCATGCGCTGCTGATTCACTTCATGGAACTCGCTGACCGGCGCGCTGAATTGCTCGGTGTTGTAGCCGACATCATTGCGCGACAGCAGCACCGCCGAGCGATACAGCGCGGTGTCTTCCACGGCCTTGGCCGCTGCCGGCGAGGTCAACTGCTGGAAGCGCACGCAGGCATGCTTGAGGATCTTGCGCGACCGTCCGCGCGGCTTACGCCGCCACGGCGTGCCGCCAAGCCAACTGGCGACTGAATCGAGCACCGGCCAGTCGGCCTCGCTGAGGGTCTGCCGCGCACCCTCCATGGCGTGCTGGAAAATCGCTTCGTCCTGTTCCGAGCGGCCGAGGGCGCTGATGTAGGTGCGGTAAACCGGGAAGTGCACGATCAGTGCGTGCAGCACGCGGCGGATTGCGCCCAGGGTCAGATCGCGAGTCATCAAATCATCACGGGCGACCTGGTGCAGCGCCTGGGCGACGCTTTCGAAGTCACTGGCCAGCGAACCGTTGAGGATCTGCTGACGGGCCAGTTGCGCTTCTTCGATGAACGCGGCGGGGCGCTCGGTGCGGCGCTGCCAGAGTTCGCCGAGTACATGTTCGCCGTCCGGGTCGTGTTGCAGCAGCGACAGCTGATTCATGAACTCGTAACCGGTGGTGCCGTCAACGCTCCAGTCCCGGCGCAGGGTTTCGCCCTCGCCGAGGATCTTCTCGACATAGATGGGTAGATGACGTCCCGGTGCCAGATGATCAAGGCGCCGACGCAGTTTGCGGCAATAGCCGCGCGGGTCGGCGAGGCCGTCGATGTGGTCGATGCGCAAGCCGTCGACCAGACCTTCTTCAACCAATTGGAAGATTTTGCCGTGGGTCGCTTCGAACACCGCCGGACGCTCGACGCGCAGGCCGCCAAGTTCATTGATGTCGAAGAAACGCCGCCAGTTGATGTCGTCTGCCGCCGTGCGCCAACTGGCGAGGCGATAGCTTTGCCGTTCAAGCAGTTCGTGAAGCTTCTGGAAGCCTTCTTCGCGGGTGGAATCGTACTGAGCGAGGTTGCTTTCGATGGTGGCCAGAACACGCGGATCGCTGGCCAGCTCGCGCAGCTCCTGCTTCAGCGGGATCGCCAGTGAGTGGGCATCGGTCTGGTAACTGAGCGTACTGAAGCGATCGGCCAGGGACTTGAGCGTGTCGTCGGATTTGAGCAACTCGCCATAATTGTTCGGGCAGATCGGGAAGTGATGGTCGTAATGCTCGACGTAGAAACTGCCGGCCTGCGGGTTGAATTTGAGCTTGAGCGTGCCGTCCTGTAACGCCACGCCGTAGTCGCTACCGAGGAAGGGCAATAGCAACTGGCCTTCCATCAACGGATCCGGCGAGTGCCACTGGATGTCGAAGAATTCGCCGTACGGGCTCAGGCGTCCCCATTCCAGCAAGTCGAGCCACCACGGGTTGTCGTTGCCACCCACGGCCATGTGGTTGGAAACGATGTCGAGGATCAGCCCCATGTTGTGCTCGCGCAGGGTGCTGACCAACCGGCGCAATGCCGGCTCGCCGCCCAGCTCAGGGTTGACCTGGGTCGGGTCGACCACGTCGTAGCCGTGCATCGAACCGGCTCGCGCCGCCAGCAGCGGCGAAGCGTAGATATGGCTAATGCCGAGTCGGGCGAAGTACGGCACCAGTGGCACCGCTTGTTCGAGGGTAAATCCTTTGTGAAATTGCAGGCGCAAGGTGGCGCGCAGTGGCTGGATTTGCTGTTGATTCATTGGTCACGCTCAGTGGCTTGAAGGCGCGCGCAGGCCAGCAGTTCCAGGCGGCGGGCGGCATCGGGGCCGTCCAGCAACGCTTCGCTGGGACCGGGCAAGCGTCGCGACCAGTTCGGGTGTGAATCGGTAGTGCCGGGCAGATTTGCCTGTTCATCGATCCCCAGGGCATCTTCCAGCGGCAACAGCACCAGTGGCGCGCGGGTGTGGCCGAGGAAACGCAAGCTGGCATCGACCACTTGATCGGCTTCGTGGGATTCTTCGCGAAAATTCTGCGGGTCCTGGCGCAGCGCATCGCGCAGGCCTTCGCGTTCGCGCTCGCGGTGCCGGCGCCAGTCGATTTCGCCGTTGGCATCGACCAGTCCAAGGCGCGCATTCCAGTCGATATCGCGACCATGCCACCAGCCGTTGAGCGTCGGCAGGTCATGGGTGCTGGTGGTGGCCAGCGCGTCATCCGGCCAGTCGAGGATCGGTTTGAAGCGAGTGTTGTCCTGTTCGAACAACAGCACGCGCATGCCGAGGATCGAACGTGCGGCGAGTTTTTCCCGCAGGCCTTCCGGCACGGTGCCGAGGTCTTCGCCGAGCACGATGGCCTGATGACGATGCGACTCGAGAGTCAGCAGGCGCAGCATGTCGTCGAACGGGTAATACAGATAGGCACCGTCGGCCGGATGAGCGCCGTTGGGGATCACCCACAGACGTTGCAGCCCCATGACATGGTCGATGCGCAGACCACCGGCGTGGGCGAAGTTGGCGCGCAGCATGTCGATGAAGGCGCGGAAACCGTTACGGATCAGGCCTTCGGGCGAAAACGCGGAAATGCCCCAACCCTGGCCGCTGCGATTGAGGATGTCCGGCGGCGCCCCCACGGTCAGCGAGGCGAGCAGTTCGTCCTGAAAACTCCAGGCCTGACTGCCAGCGCCGTCAGCACCGACAGCGAGGTCGGCGATCAGGCCGATGCCCATGCCGGCACTGCGCGCGGCCGTTTGCGCGCGTTCCAGACAACGATGGATCAGCCATTGGCAGAACGCGAAATAGCCGATGCGCTCGGCGTATTCCTCGGCGAAAGCTGCCAGCGCAGAGCCGCGCGGGTCGTGCCAGTGCTCCGGCCATTCGCGCCAGTCGAGACTTTCGCCACGGGCGGCGCGCATTTCCTGAATCGCTTCGAAGCGGCAATGGTTTTCCAGCGCTTCGCCGCCGGCGTGGCGAAAACTGGCGAAGTCGGCGTGCAGCGGATGCTCGCCAGCGACAAAACCGTCATACAAGGCTTGCAGCAGCTTCTGCTTGGCTTCGGCGGCAGCGGGCCAGTCGATCAGCTTGAGATTTTCCAGCTGCTCGAACTGCGCGGCCAGGCCGCTGGCGTCGATCGCGTCACGCAAGGCGCGCTCGCCGAGAATGCTCCCCGGCGCGGCGTACAGTGAATTGAGAAACAGGCGACTGGAGGGCGAGTAGGGGCTGTAGCGGCCAGTGTCGGCGCTGAACATCGCGTGCATCGGGCTGATCGCCAGGGCATCGGCACCACGTTCGCCGGCCACACGCACCAGTTCTTCCAGTGCCTGCGTGTCGCCGAAACCACCATCGCCGGGACGACGCAAGGCATACAACTGCGCGCTCAGACCCCAGGCGCGGGGGATAGGACTATCGACGGCATCGCCGACGCTGAAGCAACGCTCGGGCGCCACGGCCAGGGTGAAATACTGATCGCCGATGTGCACTTGCTGGTAACCGACCGGAATCAGACCGGGCAGCATCGCTTCGTTATCCAGCTTGAGGTTCATCTGCGAGCCATCTTCAAGATGAATCTCGCAGGGCGTCTCCGGTGAGAAATAGCGACTCAGATTCAAGGCAACGCCCACGTCGCAAGTCAACAGGGGCGGCAAATGGCGGTCCTGCTGGACCTCTTGCAATTCCAGCAGGCTGGCATCGATTTCTTGCGCAGTGCTGGCCGGGTGGCCGAGTCCGATCAGGACATTACGCAGCACAGCAGGAGCGACTTTCTGTTGACGCCCGTTGGCGTCGATCCAGTCGACGGCGAGGCCGGCTCGGCTGGCGAGTATTTCCAGTTGCGCATCGCTCATAGGCGCTCTCCGTTCAGGGGGTGCAAAGGGGGTGCGGCCGTGAGGCTGACGAGCGCGGTGTACGCCGGCAGTTGGTTCGGGTCCGACAGTTCGATGGCGGCTGGCTGTTGAAACAGCCACTCGGTATCGGTCTGTGCAGGGTTGACCACTGGCGTATCACTGAGGTTCAGGTCAATTCGCAGCTCACTGCCATCGCCCAGCCGCCAGCGTGCGCTGACCGCGCCGTAGCCGAGCATTTGCGCACCCAGCGCCTGGGTCCCGGAGAGATTTGGAATGATGTACTGGTGACGCAACTTCAGCAGTTGCCGGTAGAGCTCCTGGGTCTGCTGTTGTAACGGTGTGCCGCTGCCGACCAGTCGCGGCTGCGAGGCGTGGAAGGTGTTCTCGGCATTCGGATCGGGGATCTGCTCGCGCTTGTGCGGATCGGTAAACGCGCTGAACGCGGCGAATTCGTTGCGCCGACCTTCACGCACCAGTTCCGCCAGTTCACCGTGGTGGCTGGTGAAAAACAGAAACGGTTGCTCGGCGGCGAATTCGTCGCCCATGAAGATCAGCGGAATCATTGGCGACAGCAGCAACAACACGGTGGCCGCTTGCACCGCACGCGGGTCGGCGAGCTGATGCAGACGCTCGCCAAAAGCGCGATTGCCGATCTGGTCATGGTTCTGCAAAAACAGCACGAACGCGGTAGAGGGCAGATGTTCGCTTGGCTCGCCGCGCGGTTCGCCATGACGGGTGATGTGGCCCTGGAATACGAAGCCCTGACTCAGGCAGCGAACCAGTTGCTCGGTGGGTTGCGCGGCGTAGTCGGCGTAATAGGCATCGGTTTCACCGGTCAGTAGCACGTGCAAGGCGTTATGACCGTCATCGTTCCATTGCGCGTCGTAATCGGTTTCCAACAGGCTCGACTGGTTCAGTTCGTTCTCGACGGTCAGCCAGACGTAGCGGGTCGGGTCGATCTGCTGGCGAATACGCCGGGCCAGATCGCTGAGAAAGTCCGGGTCTTCAATCGCGTGCACCGCGTCCAGACGCAGGCCGTCGAAACGGTACTCGAGCAACCACATCAAGGCGTTTTCAATAAAGAACTCACGCACTTCCGGGCGGCGGAAGTCGATCGCCGCACCCCAGGGCGTGTGCTTGTCCTCGCGGAAAAAGCTCTTGGCGTAGCGATGCAGATAGTTGCCGTCAGGCCCGAAGTGGTTGTAGACGACGTCGAGAATCACCGCCAGGCCATGGCCGTGGGCGGTGTCGATCAGGTGTTTGAGTTGCTCGGGCGTGCCATAGGAGGCTTGAGGCGAATAGGGCAGCACCCCGTCATAGCCCCAGTTGCGATCACCGGGGAATTGCGCCAGCGGCATCAGTTCAATCGCGGTAATACCCAGTGCCACCAGCCGCGCGAGGTGCCGTTCGACTTCGGCAAAACCACCGAGCGCACCGACGTGCAACTCGTAGATCACCGCTTCGCTCCACGGCCGACCATTCCAGGTCGTGTGCCGCCATTGATAGGCATGCGGGTCGACCACCACACTGTGGCGGTCAAGGTCACCATCCTGCGCTCTGGAGGCCGGGTCCGGCACCTCCAGCTCGCCATCGATGCAGTAGCGGTAGCGGCTGCCCGCCGGGCAGCTGGCCTTGATCACAAACCAACCGTCGCCCTGTGGCAGCATCGGCAACGATTTTCCATCCTCCAGTTCCACACTGACGTAGAACGCGTCAGGCGCCCACAACGCAAATTGCGTGTGCTCGGCATCCAGCATGATCGCGCCGTGGGGCCAGGTTTCTTGGGTCCTTGACGGCATTTTTTGCAACTCCCTGGTTATTTGTGGCTGGCTTTACCCAACGCCTTGGCGACCAGTTGTTCGTAAAGTTCGGCGTAGGGTTCAACTGCTTTGCTCCAGTTGAACGGTGCGGCCATGGCCCGGCAACGCATGGCATTGAGCAGTTCCGGGAAGGCAAAGACCTTGAACGCGCGGCTCAGGGCTTCTTTATAGCTATCAACGGTGGATTCATCGAAAAGGAAGCCGGTGACGCCGTTTTCAATGGTGTCGGCCAGACCGCCGGTGTTGCGCGCGACCGGCAACGAGCCGAAACGCTGGGCGTACATCTGGCTCAGGCCGCACGGCTCGTAGCGCGATGGCATCAGGAGGAAATCGCTGCCGGCGAACATGCGCCGGGCATCGGTTTCATTGAAGCCGATGCGCACGCCGATCTGGCCTGGGAAACGCAGGGCCAATTCGCGCATGGCTTGTTCTTCTTCCGGCTCGCCGCGACCGATGATCGCGATCTGGCCACCGTTCTGCACGATGAACTCGGACACCGCTTCGGTGAGGTCGAGGCCTTTCTGATAGACCAGACGCGAGACCACGGCGAACAGTGGACCGGTGGAATCGTGCAGGCCAAACAGCTCACGGACGTGGGCGGCATTGACCGCTTTGCCTTCCCAGTCGCCGATGGCAAAAGGGGCGAACAGGTGCGGGTCAGTCGCCGAGTCCCAGCTCTCGTCAATGCCGTTAGGAATGCCGCTGAGCAGACCTTGCTGAGTCTTGGCAGCGAGGAAACCGTCGAGGCCGCAGCCGAAGTCCGGGGTGGTGATTTCCTGGGCATACGTGGCGCTGACGGTGGTGATGTGGCTCGAATAGGCCATGCCGGCCTTGAGGAACGACATCTTGCCGTAGAACTCCATGCCTTCCTGTTGCAGTGCGTGGGCGGGAATCCCAAGCTCCGGGCAGGAACCGAGGCTGGTCACGCCCTGATAGGCAAGGTTGTGAATAGTGAACAGGGTCGGCGTGCGCTGCCCGCGCCAGTGCATGTAAGCGGGCGCGAGGCCAGCAGGCCAGTCGTGGGCGTGCACCAGATCCGGGCGCCAGTGGATTTGTGCGAGGTTGGCGGCGATGTCGGCAGCGGCCAGACCCAGACGGGCGAAGCGAATATGGTTGTCCGGCCAGTCCCGGCCGTTGTTGGCGCCGTATGGGCCACCTTCACGCTCATAGAGTTCAGGGCAGATCAACACGTAGATCACCAGACCATCGGGCATGTCCATGCGCCCGATCTTGCAAGGTGGCAGTGCGGCGTGGCCACCCAGTTCGCCGATGATGTGAATCGGGTTTTCGCTGTGCACCACCTGCGGGTAACCAGGGATCAGCACACGCACGTCATGCAGGTGGGCCATGGCCCGGGGCAGGGCAGCGGAGACGTCACCGAGACCGCCGGTCTTGACCAGATCGGCGATTTCGGAAGTGACGAACAATACTTTTTTCTTGTTGGGGTTCTGGCTTGCTACCGGAGCAAGCGCTTTGGTGCCGGGTACGTTGATCTGTCGGCTGCCGGGAACACTGACGGTGCTCGATTCTCCAAGCGACTGGTGAGCACGCTCTCCCTGAATATCCAATGCCGCACTGATCATATGTATCTCCCGTGTGTGATCTGATTCTTGTCTCGAACAAGCTGTTACGTGGCCAAGTCCTGTGGCCGGGCGCAAAGGCGCCACGCATCGGTGAGCAAATGCTGACCCAACACGCGCAAGCAGAATGGGTGGTGAGGCCGTTGCAAGGATTACACCAGTCGCTTTCGCCCAGTTGTTCTGATGACCTGTGGCGTGAAGCAAAAGTTTCGACTTTTTTTCGTCGGTATGACCGAGTGGTTTAACCACTGAAAAATCAGTCTAGGCCAGATCCTAGAGCGGGTAAGGGCAAATGGGTAAATTGTTCGACAATCGGTTGTGTCGGGATGTAAGTGAGGGTTTAGCGGAGGGAATGCTCCGACGAAGGGCATGTTTTTCGTCTGGAGTGGGCTAAAACGGTGACTGGGTAGTCACGATTTTGTGCTAGGGGATGGGGTGTCTGCACTGTTCTGGTGCAGTCAGTTTGATTCTTTGGGGCAGTGAGGACGATATCGCGAGCAGGCTCACTCTTACAGGGGAACGCATTTCAAATTGTAGGAGTGAGCTTGCTCGCGATGGCGTCGGCCGAGTCACAGGTGCGCTTGGAGCTGATATCAGTTCAACAGACGGAGCGGCTCTCCCGCCGCCCAACCCTGAATATCCTCGATCATCTGCCGGAAAAACTGCTCATAGTTCTGCCGGCTGACATAGCCCACATGCGGCGTGGCGAGGACGTTGTCCAGCGTGCGAAACGGGTGCAGGGCCGGCAAAGGCTCCTGATCGAAAACATCCAGCGCCGCCCCGGCGATGCGCCGCTTCTGTAACGCCTTGATCAGCGCGGCTTCATCGACGATCGGCCCGCGCGCGGTGTTGACCAGCAGTGCAGTCGGTTTCATCCATTCCAGTGCCTGGGCATCGACCAGACCGCGACTGCGCTCGCTGAGCACCAGATGCACCGACAGTACGTCGGCCTGTTCGAACAGTTGCTGCTTGCTGACGTAAGTCACGCCGGCCTGTTCAGCGCGTTCGGCGGTGAGGTTTTCGCTCCAGGCAATCACCCGCATGCCGAACACCTGACCGAACTGCGCGACCCGCTGGCCAATGCTGCCCAAGCCGAGAATGCCCAGGGTCTTGCCATGCAGATCACCGCCCAGACCCTGTTGCCACTGGCCGGCGCGCAGGGCGCTGGCTTCCTTCACCAGATCACGGGTGGCCGCCATGATCAGCGCCCAGGTCAGCTCCGGCGCGGCGTGTTTGTAGCTGTCCGTGCCGCAGACCTTGATGCCCAACGCCGCTGCGGCAGGCATGTCCAGCGCGGCATTGCGCATGCCGCCGGTGACCAGCAACTTCAATTCAGGCAAGCGTCCAAGCAGATCGGCGTCGAATCGCGTGCGTTCGCGCATCACGCAGATCACTTGATACTTGCCCAAGCGCTCGGCCAGCGTGGCGTTGTCGGCCGGGTAATCGTGCACGAAGGTTACTTCACCGATACCGTCGAGCACTGACCAGTCGACCACATCGCGGGCCACGTCCTGCCAGTCGTCGATCACTGCAATCTGCACCGTCATCGCCATACCTCATCAAGGAACGGAAGGAGTCTTGCCCAGCCAGCCGAGCAGCGCCTGATGGAATTTTTCCGGTTCTTCCATTTGCGGCGCGTGGCCCATGCCCGGAAATTCAATCAGCGTCGACTGTGGAATCAGCTTGGCGACTTCTTTGCCCAGCACCTCGTAGTGGCCGATTCTGGCTTTCACTTCCGGTGGCGCGAGGTCCTTGCCGATTGCGGTGGTGTCGGATGTGCCGATCAGCAGCAGGGTCGGCATCTTCAGGTCCTTGAACTCGTAGTACACCGGCTGGGTGAAGATCATGTCGTAGATCAGCGCCGAGTTCCACGCGACCTGGGTCTTGCCCGGGCCTTTGCTCAGGCCGGCGAGCATGTCGACCCAACGATCGAATTCGGGCTTCCAGCGGCCATCGTAATAAGTGGTGCGCTCATAGTCGCGAATGCCCTTGGCCGTGACCTTCAACTCGCGCTGGTACCACTGATCGACGGTGCGATACGGAACGCCGAGGGCTTTCCAGTCTTCCAGGCCGATCGGGTTGACCATCGCCAGTTGATCGACCTGTTCAGGGAACAGCAGCGCATAACGGGTGGCGAGCATGCCGCCGGTGGAGTGGCCGAGCAGAGTGGCTTTCTGGATGCCCAGCGCTTTGAGCAATTGCTGGGTGTTGGTGGCCAGTTGCTGGAAGCTGTATTGATAGTGCTCAGGTTTGCTGGAGGTGCAGAAACCGATCTGATCCGGCGCAATCACGCGGTAACCGGCATCGCTCAAGGCCTTGATCGAACTGTCCCAGGTCGCCGCGCAGAAATTCTTGCCGTGCATCAGCACCACGGTGCGACCGTTGGCCTTGCCATTGGCGGCGATGTCCATGTAGCCCATTTGCAGTTTCTGGCCCTGGGATTCGAAGGCGAAGTGTTTAAGCGTGTAGGGATACTGGAAACCCTGGAGTTCCGGGCCGTAGGCCGGCCCTTCGGCAGGGGCGGTTTCAGTGGCGGCGTGCGCCATTAGCGGCAACGCAGCGCTGAGGACGAGGCCGGGCAGCCAGCGGGAAAGCGTGACGGACATAAGCACAAACTCCTTGAAAATTGGCCGACTGTGAAAGGCCGGGATTACGCCGACGTTAAACAAAGGCAATCACACGCAGGGTTGGTTCAACCGAGCCAGCCCAGCGTGAGCAAAGCCAGCACGCCATAACGCGCGCCTTTGGCCAGCGTGACGATCAACAAAAAACGCCCGAGTGGTTCGCGCATGACGCCGGCAATCAAGGTCAGCGGATCGCCGATCACCGGCAGCCAACTGAGCAGCAGCGACCAGTGCCCGTAGCGTTCGTAATGTTTGCGCGCCTTGGCCATGTGTCGAGGGCTGACCGGAAACCAGCGCCGATCCTGATAGCGCTCGATGCCACGGCCCAGCCACCAGTTGACCAGCGAACCGAGTACATTGCCCAGCGTCGCCACCCCGAGCAGGCCCCACAGCCAATAGCGCTCGCTGACGATCAGCCCGACCAGCAATGCCTCGGACTGCAATGGCAGCAATGTCGCCGCCCCAAACGCCGCAAAGAACAGGCCGAAGTAAGCCGCCCCCATCAACGGGCCGGGTAGTCCGCCACCACCACATCAGCGCCGTCCTTTTTCAGGCCGATGACCTGGTATGCGTCACTCATGCCATCCATTTCCATCCCCGGCGAGCCCATTGGCATGCCCGGCGCGGCAACCCCGAGCAGATCGTCGCGCTTGCTCAACGCGAGCACCTGATCGGCCGGTACATGACCTTCGACGAATTTGCCGTTGATGATTGCCGTGTGACAGGACGCCAGACGCGGTGGTACGCCGTGCTGCTGTTTGAAGCGGCTCATGTCGCTTTCGACGTGATCCTGGACTTTGAAGCCATTGGCTTCGAGATGGCTGATCCACTTTTTGCAGCAGCCGCAATTGGCATCGCGGTGCACTTCGATCGGGATCAATTCGGCGGCTTGCGCCAGGGAGGAGATGAACAGGGTGCTCAGGGCGAGCAGACGCAGTTGGCTTCGCATGGAAAGGGCTCTCGACTCGGGTGGCGGTCAAAAAGAACCCATTTTGACCGGTTTTTTCGCCCCGGCATCAACTGAGTGTTTCCAGTTGCTACAAGACACGCTAACCAGTGTAGGAGTGAGCCTGCTCGCGATGGCGGTATCCCAGTCGACAAAGTTCTTGGCCGACAAATCGCCATCGCGAGCAGGCTCACTCCTACAGGTATTGCGGTTGGCTTTAAATAACCTTGAAGCGTCCCATGATCGCACTCACGCGGCTGTTGGCTTCCAGCAATTGCCGGGTATTCAGCTCGCTGGCCTGGCCGCTCTGCACCAGTTCATCGACCATGTGGCGGATCTGCACCATGCTGCGATTGATCTCTTCGGTCACTGCGCTTTGCTGTTCGGCGGCGGTGGCGATCTGGGTGCTGAGGCTGTTGATGTGGCTGACCGAACCGGCCATTTCGTCCAGCCCGGAGTTGACTCGAGCCGTGGCGTCAGCGGCGGACTGACAGCTGGCCTGGGTGTTTTCCATGGCGCTAACCGAAGAGCTCACGCCTTGGGTCAGGCGGGTCAGCATCTCGTTGATTTCCGAGGTGCTGGCCTGGGTTCGGGCGGCGAGCGCACGGACTTCATCCGCTACCACCGCAAAGCCACGACCCTGTTCACCGGCACGCGCCGCTTCAATGGCCGCGTTGAGGGCGAGCAGGTTGGTCTGCCCGGCAATCGCGCCGATCACGCCGAGGATTTCGGTGATGCGCTGGGCGTCCTGCTGCATGTTTTCAACTTTGTGTGTAGCGCTGGCGACTTCGTCGATCAGCGCGACTACGCTGTTGGTCGCTTCACCGACCACGACGCGCGAGCGATCGGCGTTCTCGTTGGCACGTTGAGTGAACGCAGCGGTTTCAGCGGCATTCTGCGCGACGCTTTCGGCGGTCGAGCTCATTTCGGTGATCGCGGTGACAGTCTGGTCGGTTTCCGAGGCGTGACGCAGCAGGATCTGGCTGGTGTGCGCCGAAGTGCGTTGCAGATTGTCGAGGCTCGAAGCCATGGCGCCGGTGGCCTGGGTGACTTCGCCGATCATGTTCTGCAAATAGGCGATGAAGGTGTTGACCGAATGGCCGATGGCACCCAGTTCGTCTTCAGCGCGAATGGTGATGCGGCGGGTCAGGTCTGCGTCGCCGCTGGACAGCGAATCGATGTTGGCCTTCAGCGCCTTCATGCGCTGCACCAGTTTACGAATCGCGTAAACCTGCAACAGCACCAGCAGGATCACCAGCGGAATCTGGATCAGGCTCAAGCTGTGGAGCACGTCGTCGCGCTGGGCAGTGAGCATTTTGGTCGGCAGGGCGGTGGCGAGGAACCACGGTGTGCCCTCGATAGGGCGCATGAAAAATGTAGCGTCTTCACCGTTGTTATCGAACTCGACACGTTGCGCTTTATCCCGATTCTGCAAGCCGGTCTTGATCTGATTGACGAAAGTCGAGCTGGCCGCCAGTTCGCTGATGTTCTTCAACACGATCGGGCCGCTGATGCGCGAGCTGTTGCTGATGATCTTGCCGTCAGCCTCGACGATGAGCATCTCGGCGTTGAGGTCTTTTTCCTTGCGCGCCACCAGATCGTTGAAGAAGCCCAGCGTCACGTCGATGGTCGAAACGCCCCAGGCACTGCCGTTCTTGTAGATGGCCATGGCGCAGTTGGTGCGCGGCTCGGCACTGGCGTCATCTTTATAGGCGGCGGCCCAGGCGCATTGGCCGCGCGGGGTGGCCATGCCGCCCTTGTGCCAGCTCTGGTCGTAGTAGTTCGGTGCGGCGTCGCTGTTCCAGAAGGTGTTGACCGTCAGCTGGCCCGAGGCGTCGCGGTGCCAGAAGGTACTGAATTTGTTGCGCCCGGCTTCACGCTGGCCCGGCAAAGGCCAGATGCCGCCGCCGAAGACTTTCAGCTCGCCGTACTGATCCACCAGGCCCGGCAACACCGTGTCGATGGCGGCGCTGTCGAGCAGCGGGATGGTCTGGGTAATGCTGCGTTGCTGCGCCTGTACCTTGTTCAGTTCGCCCTGGATCTGCACGGCGACCTCGGCGATGCGGTTGAGCACGACCTTCTCTTCGGTATCGCGCAGGGTAGGCGCCACCAATTGACTGATGCCGACCACGGTCAGCACTGACAACAACAGGATAAACAGAACCAGAAACAGCGTGTAGCGAGCCTGAATAGTGCGCAGTGCGGGCATGGAACTGATCCTTGAGCGGCGTTGTTGGCGGAGAGGAACAAAACAGGGCGGGGTTCACAGCGTATCGTCGTTTCGGGCGGAAGCTTTAGCTGCTCGCCCGCCGAAACCACCCGGGGCGATGACCGGTTGGTATCAGCTTGGGTACACAACCACGGCGCACGACATTTGTTGCATCCCCGTGACCGCTCTAACGCAACGTTTGCTGGTAGTCCGCTTTGTATCGGGAATGTACGAAAGTTGTAAAAAAGCACACAAAAAGGTTGGTACTGTCATGTTGCCGGCCGATACTTGCGCGCATTCGAATGGCTGGTACAAGGACATTTCATGCTCATCGCACAAGGAATTCTCGCATGACAATCGGTTATACCGGCGCCTGGGAAAGCAAGGCGGGCGTTATGGTCCGCGACACCGGCGCCAAAAAGCAGGTTTCGCAGAGCGTCAAAGTGCAGCAGATGCTGACGCTGGTCGGTAACGACCCGAACGCGCTGAACGTCGCGGAGATGGACAAACAGGGTCTGCGCAAGCAGATCAAGGGATTCGACCCGGCCAACGTGTCCGTCAAGCAGTTGGGTAACCTCAGCGAATTCCTGCGCGGGCGTGGCCTGATCTCCGAGATCACTTCGATCACCTTGCTCAATGCTGGCGACAAGTTCGATCGTTTCGGTGTGCAGAAAGACCCGGAGGCCAAGTTCAATGCTCTGGAGTATTTCGCCACGCAGCTCGATGCCATCCAGACCAACAGTCTGAACGGCAACTATTACGGCAAGAGCCTGATTCCCGAATTCAAAAAAGCCATTTACGTCCTGCAGAACCTCAAGACGTACGGCGAAGGCAATGCTGCCGTGCCGTCCGACAAGGGCATCAAAGCCAAGGCATAAGCCCGCCCGCAATGAGCAGGCTCATGCCGGTTCACCAGCGCACGATCACACCCGCGGTAAATCACGGCCCGTGATTTGCCGTTGCGTCTGATCATGCAGTGCTTGCATGTGCGGGCAATGCAAGTCCAGTTTGCGCGGGCGGTAGCCGCGATGAAACAACGCCAGCCAGCCGCCCTGGTTATCTTGCGCCGGCGCCAGACCGGTAAAGGCAAAACCGATGGCGCTCAGGCTGTGCAGATCCACGGCGAACTGTCGGGACAGTTGCAGACGGATCGAAATCAGCCAGTGCCTGGGCAGCGTTCTCAATTGGTTCAGCAGTTCCGGGTCGAGTTTTTCCAGCAACATTTCATGGCGACTGCCGTGCTGCTCAACCTGAAACGCGCCTCCGCGCCAGCGCCCTGCGCTGGCGCCGGCACCGAACACAGCCATCAGATGCTCCATGAATGCACGACAACTGGCTGGCCACGCCTGCTCCGGCAGCGGCCGCTGATAGCCGTCGATGGCGCGGACCCCCAGTACGATCGACTCCGGTTTCTTGCTGCCGAAAGGCGAGCGGACAAAGTCAGGCAACAGGCCGGTGTTATGGAATCCCAGACTCAGCGCCATGCGCTGGCTGTAAGGGTGATGGGTCACCTGTTTGATCGACACGCTGCGACAGCCCAAAGCCTGCGCATGAGTCAGCAGTTGCTCGCCCAGGCGTGTCGCGATGTTCTGACAGCGAGTGTCAGGATGGACGGCGCTCAACGCCAGTTCAGCGTCGTGGGAGGTTTCGCTTTGCCTGTACAAGGTGGCATGGCCGCGAATCCGTTCACCCTCGACCGCCACCAGTGAGTGCCAGCGTTTTTTGGCATGGTTCTGACTGATCAGGCAGGGCAGATACACATCGCTTTGTACGTAATGATCGCCGTACACCTCGCGAAACAGCTCGCTGACGGCCGTGGCGTCGCTCTCACGGTAATTGCGCAGGATCAACGGTTCCATCGCGCACCTCCCTGTCATGTTGGTCATAGCAGCGATGATCGACGATTCGCAGGCTTTTACCTGCGCGAGGATGGCGCACGAGATCCTCGTAGCCGCAGCTGTGGATACGCAGCTCCAGCAGTCGAGCGTCTCGCAGTGGGGTTATCTGCGGGTAAAGTCCGATCAAACGAGCCTCGAGTGTCACGTCGATGCCGGCGGATCGTTCGTTCGCCACGTATTTCAACGTCAGCACATCCCTGTCGTCTGCCTGTTCAATCACCAATTGCCAATCGTCGCTGCCAGTCGTGCACCTCACGGTGTCGCTGATTTCATCTGTCATCAGCGACAGGATCCCGACCCGCACGCGCTGGCTGCTACAGCTGCGGCCCCTCAGCGCGAATTTGCGTTGCGCCGTGCCCTCCGGTTCGCGCCAGCACGCCAGGTCACCCACGGGATAGCGGATCAGCGGCATCAAACGGCGATGGAGGTTGGTCAATACCAGCACACCGGTTTTGTCGCAGTCCTCGATCCGTGCCCCTGTGTGCGGGTCGATGATCTCCAGCAGGACGTGGCCGTCAGGCGTGCGGTGTTCGCCCTCCATGCAGTCACGGTGGCTGGCACCGATAAATCCACCGTCGACGCTGGCGTAGCCAATGGAGGCAATGCGCGCGTTGGGCAGCACTTGCCGGAGCAGTTGCCGTTGCGAGGCGAACAGGCTCTCCCCGCCGTACAGCACGCTGTCAATCAACGGCAATGCCCGGTTGTGTTGCTTGAGCCAGCCGGCAAAGCTCAATAGCTGCGCGGGCGGGCCGGCCAGCACGTTGATCCGGTGTTGCCCGATGGCATCGGCCAGCCTCGCCGGGTCAACGTCACCGGTAAACGGAAACTCGGTGACAGCCGGTGTAACTTGGGCCAGGGAATCGTGGATAAACAGGAAACTGGCATAGAGGTCGCCGGCGAAAAACAGATTGGCTACTCGGTCGCCGGGGTTGAATTGCGCGCTGAGACTGCGGCCGAAGTCCTCGGCCGTGCGTTGCCATTCAGCGCGCGTATAGACCGACAGTCGGCCGCCACCGGTTGACCCGCCGGTCTTGAAGACCAGCGCAGCCCGTACGGGGGCAGTCAAGACTGCCCATTCATCAAGGTTCTCGCTGCCAGTCCAGAATCCTGCAGGATCGAGCACAGGCCATTCACTCAGTCGGTTGAGCGCCTCTGGAACCTCGGCGAGACAGTTCTTGTAGTAGGGCGAATGCTGACGGACAAAGCCCATCAATTCGCCAATCGGGTGGTTTTTTTTCACGATGTCTTCTTCTTGTTTCGAATAAGCCAGCTCACGTTCGAACGTCAGCGGCGAGAGTCAATGACCAACGGCGTCTTGCCGCTGTATTTGTTCTGAATGAAAGCCACGGGCGAGCATTGTTCTATGTGCAGAACCAGTACTCCGGTGTCGACGGCGCTCATCAGGGTCGAATTATTGGCGAGCCGTGCCCTGACCGCGTCGGCTGCAAGTTCGCTGTGCACTTGCAGCCGCTCGATGCCCTCGGCGCTGTGGTCCAGACGCAACTGAAACGGGACTTGCAGTCGTGTCGCCAGTTCGCTCAGAGAGATAAAGTAAGTGCCGATACGCAGCAGCGTGCCGTGGCGTTGCAGCAGTTCGAAGCGCGGCGACTGCAGTCCGCAGCCGCAAACGCCCGGCAGCCAGCGCCCGGTGTCGCCAAGCTCATAACGCTCAACGCGCTGGCCGCCGTCGCGGGCGAGCGAGGTCACCACCAGCCGGCCGACTTGATCATCGACGATCGTTACATCCTCATCGAACGCGACGACTTCCAGCTGCTGGATATCATTCATCAAATGGAACACCCCGTCCGCTGAAGCCTGGCACGCATGGCCAAGCGGGCCGGCATCGACGCTGCCGTAGATCGCCGAGCGAATGAGCACGACGCCACAACTGCGGAGCAATTCACGGTTCTGCTCGCTGAGGTGCTCGCCACCCATGAAGACCTTTTCGACCCCGCCATAAGCGCGCAGACGCTCCTGCTCGTTGAGGAACAGGCGATGCAGCGTGCTGGGCATGCCAACCAGCACATTGACCCGCTGTTCGATGATCAATTGGGCAATTTCCCGATAGTCTTGGTCGGCCGGGGCGGCCATGGGAAGTTGCGTCACCTGCAGGCATTCCAGCGCTTTGTTGAGGCTCAGAAAGCCGGCGTACAGCCCGCCACAGTAGAACAGGTTCATGACCCGATCCCGCGCCGGATCGAGGCCGGCGGCGAACAGGCCGTCAGCCGTTGCGCGCATCTGACGATCGAAATCGCGATAACTGTAGCCAGCCAGCGCAGGGGTGCCGTTGGTGCCGCCGGAACGAAAATACAACTGCGCCTGAGCATTGATGGGTTGGGCGATGAAGGCCGCTTTGTCCATGATCGGAGCGCACGACTTCGCCGGCAATGGCGCTACATCGAGACGGGCCTGTCTTGGCAATTGCGTGGCCGCCAGACTCACCGATACCCGACGACTCAGCCGTTGCAGCGCATAGACACCGTCATGGGGTTCGCCTTGGTAACCGTCGTGAATGCTGCTGATCGGTGCGATACGCGTAACGCCGGCACCGATCAGCGCATGGGTCAGCCCGGCGATGGATGCCGGCGCACACACCAGCGCACAGCTTTGCAGCACGTTGCGCCAGGGCAACAGCGTCGCGCTCAGCAGAGCCTTCGGCACCGGGTGCAGCAAGACACTGCGAAACAGCGGCGACGGCGCGAGTTGCCGGTCGTGGCGCCAGATCACTCGCCAGCCCGCGCCGGCCCAAACCTGCCCGGTGTGTTCGGCGAAACTCTGGCCGAGCCGGGCCATTTGCAGGTGCGTGGTGATTTGTGAAGCTTCCTGAAGTGTCGGCGCCAGTGCGGGCCAGTTCGCGTGGCGACGCTCGAAGGCTTGCGCCAACTGTTCACCGATGCCGCGCACAATCTGCGGATCATCGCTGTCCACCAGCAGCCATTGCGGGCTCGAGCAGGCCTGCTGATCCAGTCGGCAGACTTCATCGGCCACCGCTTCAAGCGTCTGCGGCGTGGCGGCTTCGGGCGTCAGGTACACGAAACTGATGCGATGGCCCCAATCGATCCAGCGGCAACCCGGCGCCAGTTGTTGCCGAATGGCCTGCAGGGCCGCGTCACCACCCCATGCCGCGACGCCGTTGGCGTACTTGCACAGTTGGCCGATCTGCCCGGTCTCGGCCGGGATCACCGCCACGTATCCGGCCAGTTGCCCGCCTGCGTCGCAGTTCGCCAAGGCGCAGAGCAGGCGTGCCGTCAGGCCCTGATCGCTGCGGCTGGGGCGCAACCAGTTGACGTTGCCGGCGAGCAGACTTTCAACCACCGCGCAGAACGCCAGCAGCGGCGCATTGGCGGGGGTGATGTGCACCACCAGCCCGAGCGGGCGCCAGGCTTCGAAGCGTGGCTGACGATAATCGATACGGCGCAGGGAATCGGCATCGACGCCGAGTTCGCGCCGGCGTTTGTGCTGCAACGCGTCGGGTTGGCAGAAATCGATCAGGGCTTGCCGCTGTTCGCTGTCGAGGGGCAGGTCCGTGGCGGTGTTACGCAGATGTTCTGCAAACCCGGCAACGGCCTTGATGACGGTGTTGCTGTCGAGTGCCGTCGCCAGGCGTTGCGGCAACTGCCGTTGCAGATCTTCCAGCGCATGCTCGAGGCTGCAGGTGTGATGCAGCTGTCCATTGATCAGATACATATCAGTGACTCCCCAGTAATTCGGCGGCGGCCATTGCGCAGCTTCTGTCCGCCGAGGTGCTGGCGCGGCCGTGCAGTTCGAACCAGTCGCCGGTCAATCCGCAGCCGCAGCTTGCGCCCGGGTGCAGCGTGGCGAGGTCGCTCATGACCACGGCGTGAGCCGGACTGGAGGTGATATAGGGCGAGACGAAGCCGAGCAGACCTGGTTGGCCGTAGGGCAGCAGGGATAAATCCGCTGGGTTGCGAATCAGCACCCGGGAGTACACCGGCACATGAAACCGGTGACGGGCGCATTCAATATAAGGCACGGCGTGCTCGACAGCGCCGTAACCATCGCGGCAGCGGGCGGGCTCGATGCCCAGTTGTCGATGGATATGGGCGTAGAGCTGCTGTTTGGGAATTTCCTGCGCGGCCTGGGTTTTCCAGCCACCGCCGAAAAAGGCCAGCGAACCGGCGGGTAGTTGCAGATCCTGCACACCAGTGTCCTGCATGCGTTGCAGGGTCTGCCACAAAAACGCCGGAAAGCCGAAGATCCGCACCGGCAAACCTTCTTCAGCGAATGATTGCAACGCGGCGATCACCCCGAACACATCGAACTGGTGGCCGCTACCGGTGTTGCGCAAGGCGTAGACCACCCGGTTGGCCCGGGCGAACCGACACAGAAACTGATCGGTGAACGAAGTGCCGAGGGTAATGCGGCCTGCGGGTTCGTAGCTCAGCAGCAGGTAGTTGCACGGCGTGTCCGGCGTGTCCCAGCGGTAATGAAGGAATATGTGCGCGACCATCGATTGCGCCCGCGCCAGGCTGCGCTCGTCATAGCGCATTCGGCTTTTCTGGCCGCTGGTGCCCGACGACGTCAGCTCGAGGGCGTCTGTGCCAGTGCTGCTCAGCAGCAGGTGCTGTTTGAAGAAACTGGCAAAAATCGGCGGCAGACGTGACCAGTCATCGCGGCTGTCGAGGTCTTGTGGCGACAGCCCATGGGCGTTGAGCCAGTGGCTGTAACCCGGTGTGTGATCGCAGTGAAAACGGCTGATTTCAGTCATCGCCCGATCGAACAGACCGGCCGGGGCTGAATCCGGGCAATAGGGTCGCGGCAACGCGCACAGCGCGTCGGCATAGGGTAGGTGAGTCATCAATGTTCCTTATTGAGGCGAGGCCACATCAGGCGTGGCGGTTTGCAGGAGCCGGTACATCAAAGGCAGGCACATCAGCCCGCCGAATGCGGCCCAGAGAGCGAAATATTCCAGACGACTGCCGCCACCGATGGCGGCAATCAATGAGCCGCCGAGGCCCATCACGGCAATCGAGATCATCCCGGTCAGCGCTGACACCAGACCTTTGCTGTCATCACTGGAAAACAGCGCCAGGCGATACACCACCGCATTGCTCATGCCCAGCCCGACGGCGTACAACGCCAGGCTCGCCACCACGGGACCCAGTCCCGCGCCGAGCAACGCGCACGCTGCCAACAGCACGAGGCCCAGACAAAACGGCCAGAGCGCCCATTGAAGCAATTGCGGCAACGAATGTGTGTGCAGCAAGCGGTCGAGAATCAGATTGCCGGCGATGACCGCCGAGAACACCGGGATCTGCCACAGGCCATATTCCAATGGCGGCAGTTGCAGAACCCGCACCAGCAGCAATGGCGCCAGGCCGATCCAGGCAATCAGCGGCAGACTTATCAGGCCGAGCGCCAGGCTCGCGCAAAGAAAACGCGGATTGCCGAGCAGCGCGGCGTAGCGTTGCGAAGTGCGTCGCCAGGAGAAGGGCACGCGGGCAGTTCGATGACCATCGCGGCGCTCGACGCCCACGGTTTCCGGCATCCACAGCAACAGGCCGAGCCATACCAGCGCCGCTGCGCAGCCGAGGAGCAGAAAGATTTCCCGCCAGCTCAGCCATTCCAGCAAGAGGATTCCCAGTAGCGGCCCGAGCAGGGGCGACAACAAGGCAACATTGCCGAGCAGCGCCATGAGTCTTACGGCGTCGGCTTCGCAGAATACCTCCTGCAATGCCGGGTAACTGACTGCGACGACGAAGCCCAGCCCCATGCCTTGCAACAGGCGCAACAGGTTGAAAGCTTCAATGCTGGCAGTTAAAAAAGCCGCCGCGCACGAGACGCCGAACAGCGCGCTGCCGATCAACAACAGTGGCCGTCGGCCAAATTGATCGGACAACGGGCCGAGTAACCATTGCAGGCAGACTCCACCCAACAGGTAAAGATTGAAGGCATGGGGAACATGCCGCGCGTCCGCCCCGAGCTCGGTTGTGACGTCGAGCATCGCCGGCATGATCACGTCGCTGGCCATGTAAGTGAGCAGTTCGAAAGCGGTCAGCGCCAGACAGAAACCGGCTACCTGTCGGGGGCCGATGTTTATAAGTGTTCTCTGCATGAACGTCCCTGTTTATCGGTTGTAGGAAGTTCGCAGAGCCTAGGCGCAGACGCGCAGCGCACCTAGGCGTTTGCTGCGTCAGCAGATTTCAAAAACTTACGACATGTTTAATTGATCGGCGCGGCACATAACATGTTTACCTGCGGCCACACGGCATAAACAACAATGCCCGCGACAGTGCGGGCATTGTTTGCAGTCGATCAGCCGGGCGGGCCGTGCGTTGAGGTCGGGCGGTCATGCAGCCAAAAATCTTCAGCGCCTGTAACATGGCATCCCCGTTTGCCCCGACACCTCGCGTCATCCGGCAAGCGTATGGCTTGCAAGCGCAGACATTCCAACGTTTCAGGAAACCGCAATGACCCAGAAGCAACGCTTGATTTATTCGATTCTGATCGCTCTGTCCGTACTGGCGATCATGCTGGGCCTGTCCTGGCTGCAAAACGCCGGCATGATCACCGAGAAGACCTTCCAGTACGTGGCGATCGGTGTGGCCGTGGTTGTGGTGGTGATCAATGGCGTGATGCGCCGTAAGGTCAAGCCCTGACGGCGAACAGCCAGGGCCTCAATCGTGGTTGAGGACCGCTGCAGCCTGTGGGTGCAGGCTGTAACTCTTGTCGGCGTTGAAGGTGATCACGCCTTCGGCGCACAAGCGTTTAAGCACTTCGCGCACGCTCAGAAACGACAACGGCACGTCCAGATCGAGCAACTGGCTATGCACACCGCGCACGCCCAAACGCCGATCGCTCTGTGCCGCCACCAGCAGGGCGTCGATGACTTTCAGGCGAATCAGGCTGGTGCGCAGGCCGAAACTCTTCAGCAGAACGCGAATACGCTCATTGCCCGGACGCTCGCCGCGCTGGGTGAAATTGCCGGTGTGCGAACTCATGGAAACGCCCTGTGGCGTCTGGCTACCGTCCGATGGTAGTTGCGAGTTGTACATGCGATTACTCCTTTTCAGAGCCAGATCGGGAAAGGTTTTGTTGCGCTCTCTAAACAAGACGTTTCAGCACGACAAATCATGAAAGAAAAGATGTAGAAATTTCGTCGCTAATTCGTCCTGGCCTTGTGATGCCGGCCTTGCCCCGATGGATTGCCCGCTAAATTTTTTTCCTCAGCTTCGTTTCTTCGACAGGCTCATTGCGCGTGGACGCAGGGGCAATCGACCTTTCGAGCAGGAGCGAGCGTGATTATTTCCAGGCAACTCACCGGGCTGGCCCTCGCCGGCACCTTATTCGGACTGAGCCTGTCGGCCCATGCACTGAGTCCGGCTGCAGACACCCGCGCGGACATTCGCCGCACCAGTTTTGGCGTGCCGCACATTCGCGCCGAAAACGAACGCGGTCTGGGGTTCGGCATCGGCTACGCCTATGCCCAGGACAATCTGTGTCTGCTGGCCAACGAGATCGTGACCGTCAATGGTCAGCGCTCCCGTTATTTCGGCGCGGAGCAGTTCACCGTCGAACAACGGCAAAACCGCGTCAGCGACGTGTTTTTTACCTGGCTGAACAGCCCTGAAGCCGTCCATTCGTTCTGGCAGGCGCAACCGGCCGAGGTGCGCGATCTGGTCGAGGGTTATGCCGCCGGGTACAACCGCTCTCTGGCTGAACGCCGTCAGCAAGGGTTGCCGCAGCAATGCCAAGGGGAATGGGTACGCGACATCAGTACCGACGATCTGGTCAAGCTGACACGGCGCTTGCTGGTGGAAGGGGGAGTTGGCCAGTTCGCCGAAGCCCTTGCTGGCGCGACGCCGCCGCAAGCAACCGCGCAGGTGAAGCACGAAACCCAGGCATTTCAGCTGGCCGACGCACGTCAGCAGCGTTTCGCTCTCGATCGTGGCAGTAACGCCGTGGCGGTCGGCAGCGAGCGCTCGTTCAACGGCCGTGGCATGTTGCTGGCCAATCCGCATTTTCCGTGGGTCGGCGGCATGCGTTTCTACCAGATGCACCTGACCATCCCCGGCAAACTCGATGTCATGGGCGCCGCTTTGCCGGGTCTGCCGATGATCAATATCGGCTTCAACCAGCATCTGGCCTGGACCCACACGGTCGATTCGTCGAAACACTTCACGCTCTATCGTCTGCAACTCGATCCGAAGGATTCGACACGTTACCTTCTGGACGGCAAGTCGCTGCCACTGAGCAAACAAACGGTCACCGTGCAGGTCAAGCAGGCTGACGGTCAGGTCGTACCGGTGGCGCGCGACATCTACAGCTCGCAGTTCGGGCCGATCGTGCAGTGGCCGGGCAAGCTCGATTGGGACAAGCAATACGCCTACAGCTTGCGCGATGCGAACCTTGATAACGATCGCGTGCTCAAACAGTGGTATGCGATGAACCAGGCCAGCAACATCAAGGATCTGCAAGACGCAGTGCACAAGATCCAGGGCATTCCCTGGGTCAACACTCTGGCGGTCGATGACAAGGGCCAGACGCTGTACATGAACCTGTCGGTGGTGCCGAATGTCAGCGCGGAAAAACTCGCCAAGTGCAGCGACCCGCGCCTCGGCCTGCGCATGATTGTTCTGGACGGCTCCCATAGCGGCTGTGCCTGGGATGTCGATCCGCAAGCGGCGCAGAAGGGCATATTCGCTTCCAGCCAGTTACCGCAACTGCTGCGCAAGGATTTCGTTCAGCACTCCAACGATTCCGCATGGCTGGCCAACCCGGCGCAACCGCTCACCGGCTATTCGCCGCTGATCAGCCAGGACGCACAACCACTGGGCCTGCGCTCGCGATTCGCACTTGATCGTTTGGCTGAGCTGAGCAAAAAAGGCCCGTTGGCGATCAAGGATCTGCAGCACATGGTCATGGACGATCAGGTCTATCTGGCCGCGCAGGTCATGCCCGACCTGCTGAAGTTCTGCGCAACCGATCTGGGTAGCGACGCCGCGACACTGAAATCGGCGTGCGCCAGCCTCAAGGCTTGGGATGGTCGCGCCAATCTGGATTCCGGCCTCGGTCTGGTGCACTTTCAGAACATCATGCAGGCGCTGCTTGAATCGCCGGACATCTGGCGCGTGGCGTTCAACCCCGCAGATGCGCAAAACACCCCGCGTGGTCTGGCGGTCGAGCAGCCTGCAGTTGCCAAAGCGCTACGCGAAGCGATGCTGGCGTCGCTCGAGTTGACCGGCAAGATGGGTCTGAAAGCAGACGCACGCTGGGGCGACATTCAGGTGGTCAGCAGCGGCGGTCAGCAAACGCCCATCCATGGCGGGCCGGGTACGCTGGGTATCTACAACGCGATGCAAAGCGTGCCCCGGGAGGACGGAAAACTTGAGGTGGTCAGCGGCACCAGCTACCTGCAAGTGGTGAGCTTCGATGAAAAAGGCCCGCATGCCCAAGGGCTGCTGGCATTTTCACTCTCCAGTGATCCGGCGTCGAAGTATTCGCGCGATCAAACCGAAGCGTTTTCGAAGAAACAATGGAGTGTCCTGCCCTTCACCGAACAGCAGATCCAGGCAGATCCGCAATATCAGGTGCAGACCATTCAAGAGGCACAGGATCAGGCAGGGAAGGTGGCCGCGCACTAAAGCAGTGATCGCCCGCAACAAACGAAGGCCGCCTCCCGCAAGGGACGCGGCCTTCAGCTTTTCGGCGGGCGTTGCGGCATCGAGTTGATCACCGGGTTGCCTTCCTTGTTGCGGGTCAGGTAGACCGGCAGCACTTTCGGCAGGCTGTTCGCCAGGTTGTTCATCTCATTGATGTTGTAGACGCCGCCCACGCGAATCGCGCCGGTGCTGGTGTCGGCGAGCATCAAGGGCTTGTCGAGGTAACGATTGATCAACGGCAGGGCGTCGTGAAGGGCAAGGTTATCGAGCACCAGCCGGCCGCTGCGCCACGCCAGCGAAGTGTCGCCAGGGTAGGTCTGGCTGATTTGCGGCGCGTAATCGCCATGTCGGTAGCGTGCCTGCATCGATGGCGCCAGGCGCAGGCCGTCTCCCGGTAGATCGCGGTTGCTGCTGACCAGCACCGAACCTTCGACCAGGTTTACCCGAACCTGATCTTCATACATCCACACGTTGAATCGGGTACCGGTCACGCGAATCCTGCCTTCGCCGGCACGCACCACGAACGGATGCGCGGTGTCGTGACTGACGTTAAAAAACGCCTCGCCCTTGTTCAGGGTCACGCGGCGTTCATGTTTGTAATTGCTGAAGGTCAGTTCGGTGTTGAGGTTGAGTTCCAGCTGGCTGCCATCACCCAAGGTGACCTGCCGGACGCGGTCGGTGGCGGTGTAATGCTGATAACTGTCGGGCAGCCAGCCCAGACTCCAGCCGCTGTAAGCCGCGAGCGGCAGGGCGACGGCACAGGCGCCGACAATCACCGCGAACTTGCGCCACGAACGCGAAGGCTTGCGTTGCGCCGCGAGTGCCTCAGGCTCGGTTCGAGGCAGGTCCCCGGCCACTTCCCAGATTTCCTGCATGGCTTCGTATTCGAAGGCATGCAGCGGATGCGCATCGTGCCAGGCTTCAAACGCGCGACGCTCCTCGTCCGTGCAGTCAGCGGCGTGCAGACGCATGCACCAATGCGCGGCGGCATCGGTGATCGCATCGTATTCGGCTTCCGAGAGAGTGTCTTGGGTCATTGACTCGTCCTGATTTAGCGCATTCTAACCTCGCCGGCGGGTTGCCGAGAACATCCGTCATGGCATTTACCCATCAACGTGGAACTTATTTTTCCCTGTGACGCCCAAAAAAACAGGAAGCAACTGCCTACTATCCATAAATGGAGTGAAAAAATGATCAAAAAGACATTCGCAGCCCTGATTGCCACTGCCGGTTTGCTCAGCGCCGGTGCCGCTCTGGCGGACAGGCCAGGCGCAGGCTGGATCACCATCGAAAAAGCCATCGACACCGCCAAGACCAAGGCTGGTTATGTCGAAATCTATGAGATCAGCGCCGACAACGACGGTTACTGGGAAGGTGAAGGGCGCAAGGCCGACGGCGTTGTTTATGAATTCCGCATCGATGGCGCCTCGGGCAATATCCTGCGTGATCAGAAGGACTAAGCCTTCACTGTTGGCTGATACAGAAGTGCGCTGGTGTCGAGCCAGCGCATTTTTTTTGTTCACCTCTCGGGTTGCGCGGTTTTCGACACGGTTGCAGTCGACGCCGGCAACGGGATGGGAGCCGGAAGCGGATCGAGTTTCTGGCCCAATTCGCTGATGAGCAACGCGATCGAGTCAGCGTTGGCGAGTATCACGTCAACGCGTGCTTCGTCAGACACCGGATTGCGGAACGCTTTACGCGCGTCTGCAAGATTCCTGGTTTTGGTCAGGCTGAGAATTTTTTCGTAGTCATCGGCTTGCGACGTTATCTTATCCATGCCCACCCAGGCGCCCGTCTCGTCTTTACTCGCGAACAATTGTGCAGAAGGCGTAGCGCGCGAGAGCGATTGACGGCGGCTATCCAGATCATCCTTGAGCAGCTGTCCGTCCGCAGTGGTGGTATCGATGAGGCCGGGAAAGGGGGCCATCGCGTCAAGGGAGACCAGATCCTCGCTATCGCAGACCAGATGCGAAAGTTCATGGATCAGGGTGACCGCACGTGCGTGCGAGTCCACATTGAATCTTGGAGGCAGGAAGGCCGTGTAGACATCCAGCGCCGGATTGAAGAAATGTTCGGTGAAGTGGACGATCTTCTTGCGGTCCTGTTTGAAAACGAAAGCAACCGTATCGTCGCCGTAGCGCTGGTTCAGGCCGGCGAAGAAGCGCTCTGTGTAAAGCAGATCATCCTCGGGATCCGTCAGCTCACGGCACAGCGGGATGATCACCTTTTCGAATTTCCTCTGCAGCGCGGGCGTGATGTGAGGCACATCGAGAATGTTCCTGAGCACCTTCTCCACCCGTGTACCCCCCAGGTTGTCGCGATGGATGACAAAGTTATGCAGACAATTGAGCGCATAGGTTCTTGCCCGGGTGACCGCTTGCTGTATCACAAAGGCCCTGGCAGGTGAGCGACGGTTGATCTGCGCCATCCCTTTGGCCTGGATGTACATGGTGATCGAGCGGCTATCCTCGACTTGCTTTTGCAGTTCGGCCGGCCCCTTCCTGCGACAGCGCTGCACGGTCTGGCCGGCCTGTGCAATCACCAGCCTTGAATTCTTCTCTGCCAGTGCCGGCCCTTGGCTGCGATCTTCTTTGCGCAGGAACCATGTTTTTTCGGCCTGAACGACTGGATAGACCTTGCCGGCAATCGCCACGTATTGGTCAGTTGTGGCGGAGTCCCGATAAACCAGCCGATTGTTCTCAAGCTTGAGGTCGTTCAGCGCCTTGCTGGTTTCAAAGGGCTGCAAGGCAACGCGGGAGGGCGAGGCGGGCGGTGCTTTTGCCCAGCGCGAGGCAACCTTTACGGTGCTATCTGTCTGCGCAGATGTCTGCGCCTCAGCGGCAAATTCGCTGGTGGCTGTCTGCGCCTCGGTCTCCCATGACAAGCGTCCCAGACTGAACAGCGAAATGGCACCCTCGATGAAGTTTTTCAGGCCGTTGGCCCAATGGTGATCCTGGAGGTCTTCGGCGGACGCCTTGAAGTCCTGATAGCTTTTCCAGAGGAACAGCAAAGAGGCCAGTTTCCCCGGCAACAAGTGCGGTACCAGCCGGACGCCGTGACTGAAGAGAAACCTGGCTGCTTCCCAATCCGCTTGGGCATTGATCTGTGGCTGGCTGCTGAGCAGTTGTGGCAGAAGGTTGAGGGTGTCCTTGTGCAACCGATCAAGCACATTGCCGTTTATGGGCGTGCTTTGAAGGGTGATCTCGCTGGGTTTGCCGATCGTCGTTTTCAGCAGATTCCTGAAAATGGCCTGCTGCCCGTCCGGCAGACGCCGGATGATCAGGTCCTGGAAATGCCCGGGCGTATTCACTGCTTCGATCAGTTGCGCTTCGTTCTCGAACTCGCGAAATACGCATCGGGAGTAAGGCGCATAGAGCACCCGCGGGCCTGTCTGCCCAGCGCCCGGTCCGAAGACGTACAGGCCGAGCGTGTCGACGCCACCAGCGCCCGCGGTCTTGATCAACGACAGCGGGCAGGCGATGGCGTGAGCATCCACGACCATGGCCCGCGCTATCCCGTCCGGCATGTCGAGTATCTGACAAATGTAGTCGTAGCCGGTGTCCGACAGTTGTTGCTGCAACTTCATCGAGTGGGCGTGCTGCATCAATTGCCAGGGCAACTGGCGTAAAAACCGCTTCTTGCTGATGCGTGCAGCCGTGCTGTCACCGGACAGCGCCTGGGTCACTTTTGCCGTGTAGGTTGTAGCGACGTCGAGCGATTGCAGTAATTGCCGTACGGCGGTCTGGGCGAAATCTTTCGGTAATGCGGTGGCTATGTTCGAGGTCACTTTGAAACCGCTGTCCTGCACAACGTTGTAGTGATGCAGGGCGAACTCCAGAAGGTCGCAGGCCGGGCCGGCCAGCGTCAGGTTCGGAGTGATCTGGATATCCTTTGGCTTGAGCCCGTTGCCCGGGAATCTGGCGTCGAGCAGGCTTTTCAGGGTTTGCTCGATATAACTGGCCAGGGTCGGGACCTCATCGAGAAAATCCTTTCCATCGATAAAGGCGTGCCGCAGTTCATCCAGCAGGGCGAGTTGTGTGCGCTGCTCCGTCGCCGAGGCCATGCGCAACCAGTCGGGATAGTCCAGATGCCGGGAAAGGGTACGTGCAAGATCGACGGCGCGGCGCAGATTGGTATCGATGACAGCGTTCTTCATCCGGTCAAGAAAGGCCGCCAATGTGTCCGGGTCCTTGATACAGGCGCGTAGCATTTCGCATTCAGCGAGGAAGTCTTCGATGCCCGACTGCATGCGGTCGTTGGACACACGGCCCTCAATCAATCGGAAGCTGCCGAGCGTGTATTGCTGATCCAGTCGATGCTGCGCTGTTGGCAGATTCTCCAGCAGCGTATGGCTCTGATTGTTGTCGTCCAAGCGTTGTTGCAACTGTTTTTGCGCAACCCCCATATCGGCGAACAATTCCAGGCCCATGGCCGGTGTCCACAGGATCGCGCGCCCCGAGTGCTCGACGTCCATGCCGCCGCGTTCGGTCAGCAGCACGCAGTAAGCGAGCGGCAGCGTAGCGGTGGACTCGGCACAATCGAGCGTTAGCGACCAGGCATCCGGGCGAAAACCGTTGAGTGACTGGCGATCGCTGCGTGTCGGATGCCGGGCATTGAACACCGTATCGACGATTTTTCGTTCCGCCTCCCGCCATGATCCGCTGACACTTCGCACGAACGCCTCACCGCGCAAGCCATCTTCGAACGCCTGCGCGAGCTTCCAGAGAATGCCTTCGAGAAAAGTGCGCTGTTCGGCGCCGTTCGCGGTCGGCTGGTCTTTGAAGTGGCTGGTCAGACTATCCAGCGTTCGGCCCAGACTTGTCGCCAATTGTGCCGCCTTGTCGGCCTGCACAAGCGAGGATGGCGGCGCGCTGGTGAACAACGGCCGGGTACTCCAGCGCTCATTGACGTCGAGATCGAGCAACCGCTCATGGATCATCGAGCGGATATCCAGCGCCTTGTCGAAGAGTGCATGAACGTCTGTGGTGCGTTCGCTCTGGCGATAGCGCTGCAGGACGAACTCAATGTTCTGACGTTGTTTGGTAAGGATTGCCTCGAACAGCGTCGGCATGATCTCACCGCTGATGTTTTCCCCGGACACCTGGACGTTAGCGAAACCCAGGTAGCGATTGCGCTCTTCCAGACTCATCAGTCCGTACAGTTCGTCTTCGTGCCCGGCAGCCTGCAGTTTCGCGGTGAGCGTCTGTTTGAGGTCGGCGTAGTTCGTGAGTACCTGCAGGCCCTGGCTGGGTGTATAGAGATAGGCCTTGTCATGATTGATCATCAACGAGCCAGCCAGTTCGACAGACGCTGTCTGTTCGCTCAGGCACACGGTTTCGAACGTTGGCCGGCGTACCACCACGGACGGCTCACGTACCAGACTGTGCAGCGCGTCGAACTCGCCGGCGGAGAGGATTTGTGTTTCGCGCTTGATCATCAGATCGGCGCGCGCCTGGTCCTGTAGCGTCTGGCTGAAGAAGGTGCGCCTGGGCGAGCCCTCGAATGACGCGGCATTCCAGTAGCCCTCGAGCTGACGGAACAACAGCATGATCAGTTTGCTCGAAGCCGAGGTGATAGCGGTTGCCCACGCGGATTGATCATCAGTGCCGGGCAGGCGGGCGGGGTGGGAAAACTCGACGGTCTGACCGTGGGGCCATTGCTGACGGCGAAAATGCAGCAGCAGCGCTTCAATCAGCGAGCGCGAATCGACCCAGTGCCTGCCAGCATCGGTGGAGGAGGGTTTTGTAGCGGCGTAAAAAGCCACGCGGGTGCTCGACTGGGGCAAATCGCCGAAGTGCGGCTGGAGCAGTTCACCGAGGATTTTTTCCAGCAGGGCATTAAGCGCAGGCAGGCGTTTCAGTTCGTCGAGCAAGTCGCGTGCGCAGGCTTGTTGCGAATGGGTGATCGCTGTTTGCTGATCCTCGAAGACATCACCGTCGATGGTTTGTCGGGTGACGGTAATGCCGCGTTTCTCCACCAGCTCCTTGCGCAGCGAAACACTGAGAAAAGCCAACAGATCATCTTGCTCGTCTGCACTGTTCAGTCGTGCCTGCAACGCCTGCGTAAGCGCTTGGTCATCGCTGTATTTTTTCAATCCGTCGTAGGGCGTGTACAGAAACATGCCGTTGTCGTCAGGACCGGCGCCGAGCACGAAACTGCCGGCCAATGGCACGGGCACTTGCTTGTCGGCGTTGAGCAAAATCCGTTCGGCGAGCATGGGCGGGGTTTGTGCGCTACGCAGGGCGTGGCTCGCCAGTTGTACGTGTGCGAGCCAGTCGAAATCCTTGCTGTTGAGGCCGTGGCGTGCGGCCAGGTCGGCCTGCAGGCCGGCGGACTTCAGAATCTCGGGAAACAGCAGTGGAGCAGTAGAACTGGACATCATCGGTGCTCTGAACGCGGCGCCATCGGGCAGGGACTCAACAGTAGGTCTGTGAGCCGGAGCAGGTGCGGTAGATAGTTACCGCACACGCCGGATCAAAAGATGCAGTCGGCTCAGCCAGTGATCGCCGAGCGATCAAAGGGTTGACAGCCGACGGCTCCGGCGGGGTTAATCGGTGGGCAAATCGACCGTACGCTGTTGTTCCCTCCAATAATCATTCTGGAGCTTCAGATGTCTGCGCTACACGATCAGGGCTCGCCCACGTTATCCCTCGAAGCACTCACGCAACTGCTTGAAGCGATTTTCCTGCGCCACGGCACTTCCAGCGAAGTCGCCCGGGTACTGGCGGCCAACTGTGCCGGCGCCGAGCGCGATGGCGCCCATAGTCATGGTGTATTCCGCATGCCCGGCTACGTCTCGACCCTGAAAAGCGGCTGGGTCAATGGCCACGCAGTGCCGCAGGTCGAAGACGTCGCGCCCGGTTTTGTCCGGGTCGACGCCGGCAATGGTTTTGCCCAGCCCGCGCTGGCCGCTGCGCGAGCATTGCTGGTGGAAAAGGCGCGTCACGCCGGGATTGCAGTGTTGGCGATTCGTAACTCGCATCACTTCGCCGCGTTGTGGCCGGATGTCGAGCCGTTCGCCGACGAAGGTCTGGTGGCGCTGAGCGTGGTCAACAGCATGACCTGCGTTGTCCCGCATGGTGCCGACCGGCCGCTGTTCGGCACCAATCCGATCGCCTTTGCCGCGCCACGAGCCAATGCCGCACCGATCGTTTTCGACCTGGCCACCAGTGCCATCGCCCATGGCGACGTGCAGATCGCTGCGCGCAAAGGCGAAAAACTCCCGGCCGGGATGGGCGTCGACAGCTTGGGTCAGCCCACGCAGGATCCCCGGGCGATTCTCGAAGGCGGCGCATTGCTGCCGTTTGGCGGGCACAAGGGGTCGGCGCTGTCGATGATGGTCGAGTTGCTGGCAGCGGCGTTGACCGGTGGCAATTTTTCCTTCGAGTTCGACTGGTCCAACCATCCCGGCGCGAAGACTCCGTGGACGGGGCAGTTATTGATTGTGATTGATCCGAGCAAAGCCGCGGGGCAGAGTTTTGCCCAGCGCAGCGAGGAACTGGTGCGACAGATGCACGGGGTCGGGCTCAAGCGGCTGCCGGGGGATCGGCGGCATTGGCAGCGCAGTCGGTCGAGGCTGGAAGGGATTGCCCTGGATGAGCAGACATTGGCGCAGTTGCGGGAATTGGCGGGGGAGTGAATTTACCCGCAGACATAAAAAAAGCGAACCGTAAGGTTCGCTTTTTTGTGGCGCTTGTACTCAGCGACGACCGAGCAGCAGGCCCACCACCAGGCCGAAACCGGCGGAGATCGCCACGGTCTGCCATGGGTGGCCGCCGATGTAGTTTTCGGTAGCTTCAACGGCGGGTTTGGTGCGGTCGCGCACGCTGGATACCGAGTCCAGCGCCTGCTGCAGTTTCTGGGCGATCTGGGCACGCAGCGTTTCCGCTTCTTCGCCGACCAGTGAAGCGCTGCTCTTGAGCAGTTTGTCCGATTCTTCGATCAGAGCCTGAAGCTCGCTGAAAGCTTGATCCTTGATTTGCTCTTCGGCAGCTTGCGAGGCGGTTTTACGGGCCATTGGGTGACTCCTTGCAGTTGAATGGACAGTGACCAATGGAGTGTAGCGGTCGACGAAAAGTTGCATGTCATTCGTACCGAAGGGAAAAACCTGCACCGGAGGTTTCCGCCGAGCGTGTAAGATGTCGCCATTTTACGCAGCAGGATAAATCCCCATGAGTTTCAATCTGGCCGACAAATCCCTCGCAGAGCGCGCAGCGCTGGAAGATGAGAAATCCCGTCTGTTCGAACTCTGGCAGAACAATCTGGGCAAAGCCAAAGGCGAAGCCGCGCGTCTGTTTGGCGAGCGCTCCAAGCGCAAGGGCAAATGGGCCGAGTGGGTTCGCGCCGAACTGGACGGCATGTCGCCGCCGGAGTTTGCCAACATGGTGCGCAGCGAAGTCAATCGGCTGATGGCGGCGAACAAGTAAACCGCGTCACGCCTGGCCGAACGTCGCGGCAATTGCCTCGCGAACCTTGACCAGCACCGGATCGATCTGCGTGCTGGTGCGCCAGCCCAGTTCGATCGGATAGCGCGGCAAGGCCAAGGGGCAGGGCAGCAATGCCAGCCCGCTCAGTCCCGCGATGCTCGCCGCGGCGTGAGCCGGAATCGTCGCCACCGCCTGACTGCCCTTGAGCAGAAAGGGCAGCGCGGCAAAATGCGTGGTCGAGGCGCAGACCCGGCGGCTCAATCCCACGGCCGCCAAGCCTTCATCAGTGATGCCGATAAAGCCACCCGATGACACCAGGATGTGCTCGCGGGCGACGAACTCCTGCAAATCGATCTGCTGCTGGCCCGGCGCGAGACTGTCGGGATCGACCAGGCACGCGTAGCCACCTTCCGCCAATACCTGACGACTGAGCAGACGCTCGGCAAACCCGCCGGCAGTGATTGCCAGGTCAATGCTGCGTTCCATCAACGCACGGGCGACGATCTGGCTGTGGGTCTGGCGAAAGATCAGCCGCAGTTTCGGCGCGCGACCAGCGATTTCCTCGATCAAGCGGCGCCCGTAGGCAATTTCAAAATCATCTGACAGACCGATCGCCACCGAGCGCCCGTCATAGTGATTGGCCGCCGGATCGAGCATGGCCAGGCTCTGTCGGCATTTGTTCAGCGCATCGCTGATCACCGGTTTCAGCTGGTTGGCCTGCAGGGTTGGCGCCAGACCGCGTCCGGTGCGCACGAACAACTGATCGCCATAGACCTCGCGCAAGCGGCGCAGCGCGGCACTTACCGCCGATTGCGTGACGCCAAGGCGCAGGGCGGCGCGGCTGGCGCTGGATTCTTCGTGCAGCGCTTCAAAGACTTTCAGCAGGTTGAGGTCGATGTGGGCGATATTCATTTGGCTCATATCATTCAGCAGCAGGAAGGGCTTTATTCATGATCGTCTGACGCTGGAGAATCGGCAACACCTGAACCTGATGGAGTAAACAGCATGCCCAGATCGATTGTTGCCGCGCTGCAGATCGGCGCCTTGCCCGGTGGCAAAGGCGAAACCCTCGAACAAATCCTTGATTGGGAGAACGCGATCATCGAATCCGGCGCGGCGCTGGTGGTGATGCCCGAAGCCCTGCTCGGGGGCTATCCGAAAGGCGAGGGTTTCGGCACGCAACTGGGCTATCGCTTACCTGAAGGGCGTGAGGCCTTCGCACGTTATTTTGCCAACGCCATCGATGTGCCCGGTGCCGAAACCGAGGCGCTGGCCGGATTGTCGGCGCGCACCGGGGCCAATCTGGTGATCGGTGTCATCGAGCGCGCCGGCAGCACTCTATATTGCACGGTGCTGTATTTCGACCCGCAGGCAGGGTTGATCGGCAAGCACCGCAAACTCATGCCCACCGGCACCGAGCGGCTGATCTGGGGCAAGGGTGATGGCTCGACCTTGCCGGTGTTCGACACCCAGGTCGGCAAGCTCGGCGCGGTGGTGTGCTGGGAAAACATGATGCCGCTGCTGCGCACGGCGATGTATGCCAAAGGCGTCGAAGTCTGGTGCGCACCTACCGTGGACGAGCGCGAGATGTGGCAGGTCAGCATGCGCCACATCGCCCACGAAGGCCGTTGCTTTGTGGTCAGCGCTTGTCAGGTGCAGGCCTCGCCGAATGAGTTGGGCGTCGAGATTGCCAACTGGCCGAATGATCGGCCGTTGATCGCCGGCGGCAGCGTGATCGTCGGGCCGATGGGCGATGTGCTGGCAGGACCGTTGCGTGGCGAGGCAGGATTGCTCACGGCTGAAATCGATACCGATGAACTGATCCGTGCGCGGTATGACTACGACGTGGTGGGCCACTATGCGCGGCCGGATGTGTTCGAGTTGAACGTTGACGAGCGCGCGAAGCCGGGGGTGCGGTTCAACACATAACCCCGGACTGGCAAAAATCCCTTGTAGGAGTGAGCCTGCTCGCGATAGCGGTGTGTCAGGCAATGCATGTTTATCTGACAGACCGCTATCGCGAGCAGGCACACTCCTACAAGGGTTATGTATTGCGGCTGATTACCAGGTCGCCGCACGCGCCTTGGGTAGACTCAACTTGCCGCTGTCGGTAAAGCGCATCGTGCCAAACACCCCGCCGGCCAGTTTGCCGCGCAACACGTAGGGCAAGTTATCGAGGCTTTGCGTCTGGCTCAGGCCGAGGGTCTGGCGCAGGAACGAGAACGCCGAGACGCTGACCGGCACCGTGACAATCGCTTCAGAGAAACGCGGGATCGAACCGCTCTGATCGCTCACACCGGAAGCCAGCGAATGACCATTGACCTCCAGATCCAAGGCGATGCCGTTGTAGTCGATCGCCGTCTCATTGGGATTTTGCACCCGCAGCTTGATGGCAAAGCGCACTTCCAGTTCCTGGCTCGGCAACGGTTCGAGGCCGACCACGTTGATGTTCACCGGATCGCGGTGAGGAAACAGCGCGCAGGCACTGAGCGACAGCAGCAGGAGCGACAGGATGACGGCGTGGACGCGGCGCATAAAAATCTCTCGACAAAAAAGGGCTGAACCGTTGCCGGTGCAGCCCTTTTTTTCAAGGCTCGACGTCAGCGGTTCAATTGTGCGACAGCCGCCGGTTGACCGGGTTCAGCTTTGGCGGCGACGTCGGGGTTTTCCATGACCTGCAGAATCGAAGCTTCCGGGTCGAAATCATCTTCTTCCAGCTCAATGAATTCTTCCGGCAGAAAGATGTTCAGCACAATAGCGCACAAGGCGCCGACGGTGATCGGCGATTCGAAGATGTTGCGCAGCGCTTGCGGCAGCTCGCGCAGCACTTCCGGTACGGCGGCGATGCCGAGGCCCATGCCCAGCGAAATCGCCACGATCAACATATTGCGTCGATGCAGGCCGGCCTCGGCGAGGATCTTGATCCCGGCCACGGCGACGGTGCCGAACATCACCAGCTCAGCGCCGCCGAGCACCGGTTTCGGCATCAGTTGCAGCACCGCGCCGATCATCGGGAACAAGCCGAGCAACACCAGCAGGCCGGCGATGAAAAACGCCACGTACCGGCTGGCCACACCAGTCAACTGGATCACGCCGTTGTTCTGCGCGAAGGTCACCATCGGCATGCTGTTGAACACCGCCGCCATGGCCGAGTTGAGGCCGTCGGCGAGCAGGCCGGATTTGATCCGGCGGATGTACAACGGGCCTTTGACCGGTTGCCGCGAGATCATCGAGTTGGCGGTCAGGTCGCCGGCCGCCTCCAGCGGAGATACCAGGAAAATCACCGCCACCGGCACGAACGCTACCCAATCGAAGTTGAAACCGTACTTGAACGGCACCGGCACGCTGACCAGCGGCACTTCGGGCATCGCAGCGAAATCCACCGTGCCCATCAGCCAGGCCACGACGTAGCCAAGGGTCAGGCCGATGACGATCGCGCCCAGGCGCAGAAAGGGCAAGTCGACCCGGTTCAGGACGACGATAGTGCCGATCACCAACGCTGCGAGAAAGATATGGCTGGCCGCGCCCAGATCCGGCGCGCCGAAACCGCCGGCGATATCAGTCATTGCCACTTTGATCAGCGACAGGCCCATCAGGGTGATGATCGTGCCGGTCACCACCGGAGTGATCAGCATGCGCAGCTTGCCGATGAACTGGCTGAGTACCACTTCGATGAACGCGGCGAAAAAGCACACACCGAAGATCGTCGACAGGATTTCATCAGTGCCGCCACCGCGCGCCTTGACCATGAACCCGGCGCTGAGAATCACACTGATAAAGGAAAAACTGGTGCCTTGCAGACACAGCAGACCCGAACCGACCGGGCCGAATCGCTTGGCCTGGACGAAAGTGCCGAGCCCGGAAACGAACAGCGCCATGCTGATGAGGTAAGGGATTTCACTGTGCAGACCGAGGGCGCCGCCCATGATCAGGGTCGGGGTGATGATGCCGACGAAGCTCGCCAGTACGTGTTGCAGCGCGGCGAACACGGTGGCGGTCAGGTGCGGACGGTCGTTTAGGCCGTAGATCAGGTCGTTGTTGCGCGGGGCTTTATCGGAGGCGGTCATGGTCAGGTGCGCGCCGCGAGGCGGGGCCGGGTCAGAAAATGGGTGCGCAGAATGCCGCAAGCGGACGGCGAGGGCAACGAGCAATAACTGCCTGAAAGGTCAGGTTTTACTGCTCTGTGGGAGCGAGCCTGCTCGCGAAAGCGGTGTATCAGTGAATATTTGTATCGGCTGACACGACGCCTTCGCGAGCAGGCTCGCTCCCACATGCGGATCATTCACGTGCCTCGACCAGCAATGGAAAACCGCCCATGGCATACTCCCGCGCATGACTTTCGACTCCCCCCTCAGTGCCTGGCAACACGCCGTTGATCACAAGGGTTTCATCCAGGATGAAGCCCAGGAACACGCGGTCTGGGCCTTGCACAAATGCCACGAAGCCTTGCGCGCCGGTGCCCGTTCGGTCAGTGGCGTGTACCTGTGGGGGCCGGTCGGGCGCGGCAAGACCTGGCTGATGGATCAGTTCTATCAGACCCTGCGCGTGCCGGCCCGGCGTCAGCACTTTCATCACTTCATGGGCTGGGTGCATCAGCGGTCGTTTCAACTGAGCGGCATCGCCGATCCGCTGCGCGCCCTGGCCAAAGAACTGGCTGGCGAAGTGCGCGTGCTGTGTTTCGATGAACTGTTCGTCAATGACATCGGCGACGCGATCATTCTCGGGCGACTTTTTCAGGTGATGTTCGACGAAGGCGTGGTGATCGTTTGCACGTCCAATCTGCCGCCGGATGATCTGTACGCCGACGGCTTCAACCGCGATCGCTTCGCCCCTGCGATTACGGCGATCAAAGCGCATATGCAGGTGGTGGCGGTGAATGGCGCCGAGGATCATCGCCTGCATCCGGGGGCGATCGAACAGCGCTATTTTGTCAGCGCAACCGATTCGCCGAGTGCGCTGGATGGTGTGTTCAAATCACTGGTTTCCAGTGAAATCTGCAGTGATGAGCCTGTCGCCGTGGGTCATCGCATGCTGAACGTGGTGCAGGCCAGCGAATCCGTGCTGTGGTGCCGTTACCGTGATCTGTGCGAACAACCTTTCGCCGCCATGGACTTCATCGCGCTGTGTGATCGCTACCGGGCTATTCTGTTGAGCGAAGTGCCGAATCTGAGCGCGCAGAAACGTGAGGGGCGCATCGCGCGCGGCACCGAAGATGGCGCGCAACGTGTGGTGGCCGGCGACCGCGAGCTGCCACAGTTGTCGGTGCATGACGACGGCGTACGGCGTTTTATCGCGCTGGTCGACGAATGCTACGACCGCAAAGTGCCGCTGTACGTCGAGGCCAGCGTGCCGATGGACGCGCTGTACACCGAGGGCTATCTGGAATTCCCGTTCCGTCGCACCCTCAGCCGCTTGCAGGAGATGCAGTTGCAGCGTTACGCCGAAGCTTGAACGAAGAGGGCGCCAACATGAGCCAACCGCTGTCCCATCATTTGCTGACCATGGCCTACCAGAACGCCTGGGCCAATCATCGCCTGGCCAAGGCCTGGAGCCAGCTCGACGCGGCGGACCTGGCTGCGCCAAGAGTGAGCTTCTTTCCCGGCATCCGCATGACCCTCAACCACATCCTCACTTGCGACTGGTTCTACGTCGACGCGCTGGAGCGCGAATTGCGTGGTGACGAGCCGCACCCGGATTGCTACGTGTTCTTCAACGAAAACGAGCCGCTTACCGACGCCACCGCGCTGCGTGAAGAACAGGCTCGAGTCGACCGTCGGCTGATCGCTTATTGCGAACAACTGCGCGATGCCGATCTGCCGCGAATCGTCACCATCGCCCGCGAAACACCGCAACACGACAGCCGCTTGCGCATGCTTTCGCACCTGTTCGAACACCAGCTCCACCATCGCGGGCAGGTGCATGCGATGCTCAGCGGCACGACGGTCAAGCCCCCGCAACTGGATGAGTTCTTCTGTGTCGGCGAGCGTGCACTGCGTGCCGAAGATTTTGCCGAACTGGGCTGGACTGAAGAGTTGATCTGGGGCCACTGACCGCAAGAGATCGCAGCCTCGTTGCACTCGTCAGCTCCTACAAATAACCCTGTGCAGGTTCTGGATAAAGGCTTTGCAAGCCTGAAAAGCCCCTCACCCTAACCCTCCCAGAGGCAGAGGGGACTGACCGAGTCGAATTTACGAAATACGCCGACCTGAACCATTGGGGTTGAATTCAGGATTTGAATTGCACGCGAATCAGCTCCCTCTCCCTCGGGGAGAGGGCTGGGGTGAGGGGCGAATTCACCGCTGATCACGAGCCGGACACATATCCGCCTGACCATAAAAAAAGGCGCCCCAGGCAGGGCGCCTCAACTGTCATCTCCCGGGCCAGAGCGGAGCCACGGAAGGTCCATCGGTTGCTCGGTAAAACTCAGTCGCGATAAGCCTCGGTCACCTGCGCCGTCTGGTCAGCAGGCACGCGAATTTCTTTCGCATTGGTGTCGCTCTTCTGCTCGCTCTGAGCGTGCTGGACCGGGAAATTGTCGTAGTAATAACGCATGCGCTCAGCGCCGCCTTCGGCGAAGACGCTGGCAGAACCCAGGGCAAACAGCCCGGCAAGCATTGCGGTAGTGATTTTCATGGTGCCTCCTACTGAACAAGTGGAGCCGTTCGTCCATGAAGCAGATCTCGGAAGAGAGTCTGGGAGGCCTGAATTAACGCGGGGTTAACGCTCGTTCAGTGAAGGTTTTGCAGCGTGTTGCGGGGTGATAGCTGACAGACTCCGGGCCCATGAACAAAAAAAGCCCTGCATCTTTCGATACAGAGCTTTTCAAGGGGTCAGGCCGGGAGCTGTTCAATGACTCACATACCTGCATATCCCGACGCGATGTTACCGCTCCACCGCGTCCGCGATAGTCGTTTCGGGTTTCTTCGGCTTCATCAAACTGAAGTCAATCAACGCGCGTTTCGCCGTCTGGTACGGATCGCCAATCAACAGCTTGCGCGGCACGAAGCTGTCGCTGACCAGGCTCTTGCTGCGATCCAGTTCATCCGAGCTTAACCCGGCCAGATCGGCCCAGGTGTGGATGAACTGCGAGCTGCTGTACGGGCGGCTGAGGTCGCCGGCGAAGTTCCAGTCATGGTTTTCCTTCCACTTCGGCGAGGCCCAGGCCATGAACGGGATGGTGTACATCGGCGCGGTCGGTTTGTTTTCGTTGCGGCCCAGGGTGCTGTGGCCAGCCGAGTCGAAGACGTCTTCGCCGTGGTCGGAGAGGTACAGCAAGAAGCCGTTCGGATCGGATTTGGCGTAATCCTTGATCAGGCTCGACACCACGAAATCGTTGTACAGCACGGCGTTGTCGTAGCTGTTGTAGGTCGGCAGTTGATCGTCACGCACGCCGGCGGGTACGCCCTGGCGATCGTGAAACTTGTCGAAGGTTGGCGGATAGCGGTACTGGTAGCTCATGTGCGTGCCGAGCAGGTGCACGACGATCAGCTTGCGGGGCGCCGCATCGGCCAGCGCCTTGTTGAACGGCTCGATGACGTCGCCATCGTACTGCGCGGCGTTCTGGTTGCGGTTGTTGTTCAGGTACACCTGTTCGTCGGCCTGTTCGGAGAAGGTCGTGAGCATGGTGTTGCGCTTGGTCATGGTCTGCTGGTTGGTGATCCAGAAGGTCTTGTAACCCGCCTGTTTCATCACGCTGACCAGCGATGGCGTCGACAGGTACAGATCCGGATTCTGCTCATCGGCGAAGGTCAGCACCTGCTGCAACGCTTCGATGGTGTAGGGACGCGGGGTGATCACGTTGTCGAAGATCGCCAGTTGATCCTTGAGCTTGTCCAGTTCCGGCGTGGTGCTGCGCGGATAACCGTAGAGGCTCATGCGCTGACGGTTGGTCGATTCACCGATGACCAGCACCAGGGTCGCCGGCTGCCCGGCCGAGGCGTCCTTGAGGTTTTTCAGCGGCGGGATCTGGCTCGCGCTGTCGAGCATGCCCTGCATGTCGGCGAGGGTTTCCTGATAGCGGTGATACGCCACGGCCATCTGCCATGGCACCGCTGGCTCGATGCGGGTTTCGAATTTCTCGAAGCCTTGGGCGAAGGTGCCCATGCGCAGGGTTTGCTTGACCAGCGGGTAGCCGACCACGGCGATGACGATTGCCGTCGCCGCTACCAGCGCGCGACCACGTGGCATGTACACCGGGCGCAGGCGCGTCCACAAAAAGTAAGCGAAGGCGGTATGGGCGAGGAACGCCGGGATCATCCACCAGGCGAAATACTGCGTCATGTACTCGCCGGCTTCCGACACGTTCGACTCGAACATGATGAAGATGACGCTCTGCGAGAATTCCTGCTGATAGATGAAGAAGTAACCGAGGCTGGCCATCGAGCAGGCCCACAGCACCACGCCGATGATCGCCGCGAGCAGGCGAGTCTGTCTGGGGAACAGCAACATCGGCGCCAGCCACAGCGCGCTCATCACGAAGGCCTGACGGAATCCGGTGAAGCCGGATGTGCCGGTCAGCTGGATCAGCAGTTGGGTGATACCCGAGAAGTACCAGAAGAAAACGAACAGCCAGATGAATCCGGCCCAGTCGAAACCGGTCGCAGTCGTTTTGCTGCGTTTGAACAATGCCATTCAGCGCTCCAGCTCAATCATCAAACCCACGCCGGAAAGCTTCCATGACACCGACGAACAGAGGCCGTACGCGCAGGTACGGCCAGAATGGGGCGGAGTATCCCCAAGGCAATGTGAAAGATTTGTTAAGCGCCGCTTTTATCTGGCATCAAGCGGTCAGAGGTGCAGCGTGTCGGGAACGACGGGCGCCGTTCCCGAAGCAGGCGGGGGTCAGGCGTGGCGCGCGCGCTGCACAACCGGGCGTGGTTGCGGCTGCGAGCCTTGGGTCAATGCGCGCAATTGCGCCAATTCGTGCTTCAACAGGTCGCGCTCGTCTTTCAACTCGCGCAATTCGTCGCGACGGATCGTAACGTAGAGGGTTTGTGGCGGCATTGCTGTGTGTACTGTGCCCATTGCTCACCTCGCAAATGGCGTGCATCAACTGTAAGTCACTCCTCGTTCCGAGGCGCTTGACTTACTATCGGCGCCAATTTTGATTTCTTTTGCCCAAGAAGGGAACTTTTTTATTTTTCATGGTCGGTGTGTCTTCGGCAGGATTCGGGGCGTTATCACTCTGGATCGGGCACAATGCCCGGAAACTTCATCGCAACGCTCTGGACTAACCTCCATCAGTCGCGTTGGGCTATAACCAATGACACACATTTATTTGTAGTAAGGAGCATCAGCACATGCAACTCGGGATTATTGGACTGGGCCGCATGGGCGGCAATATTGCGCGACGTCTGATGCTCAACGGGCACACCACCGTTGTTTACGACCGCAATACCGCTTTCATCGATAACCTGGTCGCCGAGGGCTCCACCGGCGTCGCCGACTTGCCGGCCCTGGTCGCCGGCCTCGACAAGCCACGCGCTGTCTGGGTCATGTTGCCGGCCGGCGCGCCGACCGAAGACACCATCAACACCCTGAGAGAACTGCTCGAACCCGGCGATACCATCATCGACGGCGGCAACACCAACTATAAGGATGACATTCGTCGGGCCAAGACCCTCAACGAGAAAGGCCTGCACTACATCGACGTCGGTACCTCCGGCGGCGTCTGGGGCCTGGAACGCGGGTATTGCATGATGATCGGCGGCGACGCCGAAACCGTGCAGCGCCTTGACCCGCTGTTTGCCGCACTGGCGCCGGGCATGGGCGACATCCCGCGCACCAAGGATCGCAAGTCCGATGACCACCGCGCCGAGCACGGCTACATCCATGCCGGTCCTGCCGGTGCCGGGCACTTCGTGAAGATGATTCACAACGGCATCGAGTACGGCATGATGGCCGCGTTCGCCGAAGGCTTCGACATTCTCAAGACCAAATCCAGCGAACGTTTGCCGGAAGATCAGCGTTTCGACCTGAACGTGGCCGATATCGCGGAAGTCTGGCGTCGTGGCAGCGTGGTTTCTTCGTGGCTGCTCGACCTGACCGCCGATGCGCTGGCCAGCGATCCGAAGCTCGACGGCTTCTCCGGCTCGGTAGCCGACAGCGGCGAAGGCCAATGGACCATCGAGGCGGCGATGGAGCAAGCGGTGCCGGTGCCGGTGCTGTCCAACTCGCTGTTCTCCCGTTACCGCTCGCGCGGGCAGGGCACCTTCGGTGACAAGATCCTGTCGGCACAACGCTTCGGCTTCGGCGGCCACGTGGAGACAGCGAAAAAATGACCCGTACGATCCGCAGAAAATCCAAGGCAGAACCCGCACCACCGACCACGCTGTTTTTGTTCGGTGCCCACGGCGACCTGGTCAAGCGCTTGCTGATGCCGGCGCTGTACAACCTAAGTCGCGACGGCCTGCTCGACGACAATCTGCGGATCGTTGGCGTTGACCACAACGCCATTACCGATGAAGCCTTCGCGCAGAAGCTCGAAGACTTCATCCGCACCGAAGTGGCGGCGAAGGTCGGCAACGGCGATCAGATGCTTGATCCGGCCTTGTGGGCCAAGCTCGCCAAAGGTATCAGCTACGTCCAGGGCGACTTCCTGGACGACAGCACTTATTCAGCCCTGGCGGCGAAAATCGCCGACAGCGGCACCGGCAATGCGGTGTTCTACCTGGCCACCGCGCCGCGTTTCTTCAGTGAAGTGGTGCGCCGTCTCGGCAGCGCCGGTTTGCTTGAAGAAACTCCCGAAGCGTTCAGAAGGGTGGTGATCGAGAAGCCGTTCGGCTCCGATCTGCAGACCGCCGAAGCCTTGAACGCGTGCCTGCTCAAGGTCATGAGCGAGAAGCAGATCTACCGGATCGACCATTACCTGGGCAAGGAAACCGTGCAGAACATTCTTGTCAGCCGGTTCTCCAACAGCCTGTTCGAAGCGTTCTGGAACAACCATTACATCGACCACGTGCAAATCACGGCGGCGGAAACCGTCGGCGTCGAAACCCGTGGCAGTTTTTACGAACACACCGGCGCGTTGCGCGACATGGTGCCCAATCATCTGTTCCAGTTGCTCGCCATGGTGGCCATGGAACCGCCAGCTGCGTTCGGCGCCGATGCGGTGCGGGGTGAGAAGGCCAAGGTAGTAGGGGCGATTCGTCCCTGGACCACCGACGAGGCGCGAGCCAACTCGGTACGTGGCCAATACACGGCGGGCGAGCGCGACGGCAAGCCGTTGAACGGTTATCGCCAGGAAGCCAACGTCTCGCCCGACAGCAGCACCGAAACCTACGTGGCGCTGAAGGTGATGATCGACAACTGGCGTTGGGTGGGCGTGCCGTTCTACCTGCGCACCGGCAAGCGCATGAGCGTGCGCGACACCGAGATTGTCATCTGCTTCAAACCGGCGCCGTATGCGCAGTTCCGCGACACCGAAGTCGACGAGTTGCAGCCGACCTACCTGCGCATCCAGATCCAGCCGAATGAAGGCATGTGGTTCGACCTGCTGGCCAAACGGCCGGGGCCGGCGTTGAACATGGCCAATATCGAGCTGGGGTTCGCGTACAAGGATTTCTTCGAGATGCAGCCTTCGACCGGTTATGAAACCTTGATCTACGACTGCCTGACCGGCGATCAGACGCTGTTCCAGCGCGCCGACAACATCGAGAACGGTTGGAGAGCCGTGCAGCCATTCCTTGATGCCTGGCAGCAGGACGCCAGCGTCGAGTTGTATGCGGCCGGCGACGATGGCCCGCAAGCAGCGAAAGATCTCCTGACTCGCGATGGCCGCGTCTGGCATGGTCTGGGATGAGTGACTTGACGAAACAACCCATCAGTTTTCTGCTCAGCGACATGGACGGCACCTTGTTGCTGCCGGATCACACGCTGAGCCAACGCACCATTGCCGCCGTGCGCTCATTGCGCGAGGCCGGCGTGCTGTTCAGCCTCGCCAGCGGGCGTCCGCCGAAAGCCATGCTGCAGCAGATCGAAGCGCTGGGCGTTGATCTGCCGACAGCGGCATTCAATGGCGGCACCATAGTCAAACCGGACGGCACGCTGTTGGCCGCGCATTATTTGCCGGCGACCACGGCGCTGATCGCACTGGCACTGTTTGCCGATCAGCCGGACGTGGAAATCTGGGTGTTCAGCGGCGGCGACTGGCTGCTCAAGGACCCGCACGGGCCGATGGTCCCGCGTGAACAGAGTGGTCTCGGCTATCCACCAGTGGTGGTGGAGAGTTTTGAACCGTATCTGCAGCGGATCGACAAGATCGTCGCCACCAGCAATAACACTCAGTTGTTGATCGAACTGGAGGCGCAGCTGTTGCCGAAGGTCAACGGCATGGCCCAGGTGTCGCGCTCGCAACCGGTGTATCTCGACGTCACCGCGCTGGAGGCCAACAAGGGCACCGCGCTGACGGCGATTGCCGAATACCTCGGCGTGCCGCTGGAGCAAACGGCGGTCATCGGCGACGGCGGCAACGACCCGGCGATGTTCAAATGCGCCGGGTTGTCGATTGCCATGGGGCAGGCGGAAGAGGCGGTCAAGCGCCAGGCCGACGTCGTCACCGCGCCCAATACCGAAGATGGCGTGGCGCAGGCGATCGAAAAGTACATTCTCCCGCACTGATTCACACAGAAAAAACTGTAGGAGTGAGCCTGCTCGCGATGGCGGCGTATCAGCAAACGAAATGGTGGCTGACACACCGCTATCGCGAGCAGGCTCACTCCTACATGGGGTTTGCAGTGTCAGTTACAGCCAGTAGCTCACCGCATACCAGCCCAGCAAGCCCATCACCACGGTGTAGGGCAGGGCCATCCACACCATGCGCCCGTAGGACAAACGCACCAGCGGGGCGATCGCCGAGGTCAGCAGGAACAAAAAAGCGGCCTGACCGTTCGGCGTCGCCACACTCGGCAGATTGGTCCCGGTGTTGATCGCAATCGCCAGCGTTTCGAAATGCTCGCGACTCATGTGTCCGGCAAGAAATGCCTGTTTCACTTCGGTGATGTAAATGGTCGCGACGAATACGTTGTCGCTGATCGCCGAGAGCAGACCGTTGGCGATGAACAACATCCCCGGCTGTTGATCCACCGGTAACGCCAGCACCCACTGGATCAGCGGGGCGAACAGTTGCTGATCATGGATCACCGCTACCACGGCAAAAAACACCACCAGCAGTGCGGTAAACGGCATCGCATCCTTGAACGCGCTGCCCAAACGATGTTCGTCAGTGATCCCGCTGAACGCAGTAATCAAGACAATCACCATCAAACCGATGAGCCCGACTTCGGCGAGATGGAACGCCAGGCATCCAATCAGAATCAGCGCCGCCGCCCCCTGCACTAACAGCGCGGCGGTCTGCCGGGGCGTACGTTCGGCATCGTCCTGGGCAGCATAGTTGGCCAGCACGGCGCGCACGTTATCCGGCAGCAGCGTGCCGTATCCGAACCAGCGCAGTTTCTCCAGCAACACACAGGTCACAAGACCCGCCGCCAGCACCGGCAGCGATACCGGGGCGATCTTCTGGAAGAACTCGCCAAAATGCCAGCCCATCTCATGGCCGATCAGCAGGTTCTGCGGCTCGCCAACCAACGTGCAGACGCCACCGAGCGCTGTACCAACTGCACCGTGCATCAACAGACTGCGCAGGAAAGCGCGAAATTGATTGAGGTCCTCGTGGTGCAGCGTCGGCAGGTGGCGGTCGTCACTGAACTCGCTGTCCTGACGCGGATCATTGCCCGAGGCGACCCGGTGATAGACCGAATAAAAACCCACCGCCGCACTGATGATCACCGCCGTCACGGTCAACGCATCAAGAAACGCGGAGAGGAATGCCGATAAAAAGCAGAACATCAACGCCAGGATGGCTTTCGAGCGCACGCCCAGCAGCAGCCGCGAAAACAGAAACAGCAGCAGATCCTTCATGAAGTAAATACCGGCCACCATGAACATCAGCAGCAGGATCACCGGAAAGTTGTGCAGCAACTCGTCATACAGCGCTTGCGGCGTGGTCATCTTCAGCAACAGCGCTTCAATCAACAACAGACCGCCCGGCATCAACGGATAGCACTTGAGCGCCATGGCCAGGGTGAAGATGAACTCGATCACCAACAGCCAGCCCGCCGCGACCGGGCCGACGGTGAATAGCACCACGGCATTGAGAATGAGGAAACCGACAATGGTCGCCTTGTACCAGCGTGGCGACTGCCCTAGGAAGTTGTGCGCGAACGCCTGGGCCATTGAACCGGACATCGGCTGCTCCTTTTATTAAGAAGCGCGAAAGTTGCCGGATGTTTCAGGGAAGATCAAGGTCTCGGGATGCGATTGCTTGAGAACGATCGTGCGTTGCCAATCCGTGGCGATCACCCTCAAAGAGATCCACGGCGCCGTGGCGTCGTGGATCTCTGATTACCTCAGCGCTGATGCAGTGAACGATGCTTAGAGCTTCGACGAAACGACTCTGATCGCCCAAGGTGCAGACAGTCGCCCCATATCGGATTTACAGCGCAAAGTATGCACATGATTAACGGCCAGATCCCTGATGGTCGCGCTGTAGACACCGTGTTCATCGACTGCGAAGGGGACAAGATTGTTGTGGTAGTCAACAATCCACCCCGTCTCGTGAGGGATACCTGTACCGACAACAGTGACAGCTCTATCAGTCGTGACGCCTTGATTCTCGATCTCCTGAAACTGCTCCTGACCGATGACGAACTTGATTGCCAGCACACTCGGTTTGGTTACCACAACCCGCCATGCCGGCGATTCGAGCCCGGTGAGGTCCCTTGCGACAAAGACTTGCGTGCCTGGTTTAAGGTCTTCGAGTCTGGCGCTCCAGTGCCCGTTTGGGTCGATGTTCAGAAGCTTGATCACCTTGCCGTTGTTCAACAGCTCCACTTTTCGACCAGGCACGCCCAAGCCGATGAAGTTCAGTTCGTTGTGAAAGGTTCTTTCACCATCGTTGACGGGCTTTCCGTCAGGTCCGTATACCGTGTCAATTACCGGCGCGGTCACTCCCTCGACGATGACTGTCCATGGCGGCGAAATGTCCCCGCCAACATTGGTCGCTGTGTACGAATGCGGCCCGGGCAGCTGTGCGGGCAGTTTGGCGATGAAGAGGCCTTGCAGATCAGCATAAGCCGAGGTAACGGGTTGCCCCCAATCCCATATCTCAACATATTCTCTCGGAGAGGCCGAGCCGCTGATTGTCAGATTGCTGTCGTAGCTGATGCCGCCGTCCTGTATGAAATCACCTCTACCGTTGGTGACCTCGCGTATCTGCAGATCACTGCCTGTCGCAGGATTGGCCGGGGCATCGGCGGGCGTTAGCGGTGCCGATAATTTCTCTTGATCAGTCATCTCGAAATTCCTTTTTCGGTCGTACACGCAGCCATTTGCGTGCCCGGTCATCTGATCCCTGATCGAGGTGCCCGTCTACTGTCAGAAATTACAGGTAGGGCTATCTAGCCGACGGACGGCAACGTCCCGGTGCAGGTGTTGACTCAGTGATTCATATAACGCGCAACCATCGCCCGGTAGTTGCCATCCAGCGAAGACCCGCCGACGACAATGGCGCCGTCAGTTTGTACGGTCAGCGAATTGGCTGTATCGAGACTTCGGCCCAGCCGCGTGCGCAGCCAGCCATGGCCTTGGCCGAATTCCGGATCGAGGCTGCCATCGCGTCGATACCGGGCGACCATGAAGTCGGCTTCCACCCCACCGATGGTCGCGCCTACCGCAACAAGGCGGCCGTCAGGCATGCGCTGAGCGGCATTCCATTGGCAACCGCTGGCGCCGATGTCCAACACCAGAGGCAGGCCATGGTGGCAGTGCAAGTCCGGTCGACCGTTTGCATGCAGGACAAACGTCAGGCAGCGAATCGGATCGCGGCTGCTGCCGAAACAAAAAAGCCTGTCGTCGGACTCGGTGATCTGACTGACCTGAGCGCTTTTGTCATGGGCCTTGAAAGCCATGAAGCCGTCGACGGCAAAGCGCTCGTCCAGGCTTCCATCAGGCCGATAAACCGCCAGCAGGCCTTGCTGCGGAAAGTCGATGGACCCTGCGACGACGATGCGCCCGTCCTGCTTCAACAGCAGCGTGCTCAGCCAGGTATTGAGCAACAGGTGGCGGACCATCACAAATCCGCGCCCGTTGAAGGATTCGTCCAGACAGCCATCGGGTTGCAGACGAATCAGCATTCCGGCGTGATCGGCGAGGCTGAAATGATGGTTGGCGATCAGCAGAATGCGGCCGTCTTCCTGCACCGCAAAATCGCAGGCTTCGACACCCGGCACGCCCGGCGGCAGCCAAGTGTCGCGAGTGCCCATGGACAGCTCGCCGGGCAGCCGCACGACCTGGAAGCCGTCATCGCCGAAGGATCGGTCTGGCTGACCGTTGGCATGAAACAGGGCGAGGGCGGGCAGGGTGCGATGGTTGTTTTCATAATGCAGGCCGGCCAGCAGGATCCTCCCGTCAGGTAACACCTGAACCTTGCCGGCCCTGGCTTCGAAACCCTCGATGAAGCTGCCGATTACGCTGCCCTGACTTCCAAAGGACAGATCCGCCGAACCATCGGCCAGGAGCCGCGCCAGGCCAAGACGACTTCCTTTCGGCGTGCCGACCTTGGCGGCAACCAGAATCCGGCCCCGTGCATCCAGCGCGACATGCTGGGTCTGGCTGGACAGACTACCGGCGAAATACACCTGGGCAACACCGCCGATGGCGAATGTCGCGTCAAGCGAACCGGGGTTGTTCCATGCAGTGGGCAGCGCATAAGTGTTGAGGGTGGACATGCACGCGTCTCCTTGCGAGTGAACCCATACCCAATGAGTGGGCGGCTGACTGCACGAGCGAAACATTCAATCCCTGAACCGCGAGAAGTACAACTGGAAGAACTAACAGAACGACGGTCGCACTGTGCCAGAACAGTGTCTTGTTGAACCAGTCGCAAGCGAGCCAAGCATTCAGGCAGGACCTGACCCGGGAAGTTACGGTTTTGCCATATGAAAAGGGCGGATGACTCTATGTCATCCGCCCTTGTTCGATTATCAGTGTGGCATCGACCACGATTGCAGTTTGTGGCCATCTTCGCTCAGCTCGGCGCGGGCCTGCTGCAGCAGTTGTTCGAGTTGCGCCGGGTCAGAATAGGCGCTGCTCGGGATCTGTTTGCGACCAATGTGGGAATTGGTGCGGTCAACCACGGTCAGGCTCAGTTCGCCATTGCCGTCTTGTGGTGCCCAGGCCACGCACTGGAAAGGCTTGAAGGCGTGGTTGGCAATCAAAAGAGCTTCGTTGATACGCAGCGGGGCAGTCATGGGGTCTTCTCTCTATTGGCGCCCAATCAAGTGAGGGGCCGTCGGTTGGGCTTACCGTGCGGCCGGTTACTTGTACTGATGCACGCAACCGGGGGGTGGGTCACAACTGAAACAAAGAAATTTCAAGTTCTTTACATAACCCCTGTTGGTTTCGTTAATCCTGCCCATGTCCGAACCCCGCGCCGAATTCACCCCTCACCCCAGCCCTCTCCCCGAGGAGAGGGAGCCGAGCTGTGGGCTCTTCAGACCCGCGTTCGACTCGGTATCGCACGTCGGCGTACCTCGCACAAACACCTCGGTCAGTTCCCTCTACCTCTGGGAGAGGGTTAGGGTGAGGGCTACTGTTTGACACACTACGAATAGTCGATAGCTAACTAACAACCAACTTTCTTATAACGCTTTTAATAAGCCTCCTATAAGCAATCGATACAAGCCTCCGTCAAAATCTTGCTAGTGTTACAACCGGGACAGCCAAATGACTGTTTTTACAATCATTTATTATATTTGGCGCCAAGGAACAGTCATGAGCGAAGCGCCTGCGTCGAGACGTTTACTGGTGGTCGATCCCTGCGACGACTGTTACCGGCTTTTGCCCGGTTTGCGCGCGGTGGGCTGGGATGTCGACAGTTGTACCCTGGAAAATGCCGCCGATCGCGCCTGTGACGTCGGCCTGCTACGCCTGCAGCCTTTTCATCTGGAACGCCCTGAAGCCGTCAAAGAACTGATCAGCCGCAGCGGCACCGAATGGATCGCCGTGCTCAATCAGGAAGTGCTGCGCTTACAAAACGTCGGCGATTTCGTCTGTGAATGGTTTTTCGATTTCCACACCTTGCCTTTCGATGTCTCCCGCGTACAGGTCACCCTGGGCCGCGCCTTCGGCATGGCGCGTCTGCGTGGTCAGGGCACGATTCATGTCGACCAGCCGGAACACGAACTGCTCGGCGACAGCAAACCGATCCGCGAACTGCGCAAGCTGCTGAGCAAACTTGCGCCGACCGAATCGCCGGTGTTGATCCGTGGCGAAAGCGGCACCGGCAAGGAATTGGTGGCGCGCACCCTGCATCGCCAGTCCCAGCGTCACAGCAAACCATTTGTAGCGATCAACTGCGGGGCCATTCCCGAACATTTGATCCAGTCCGAATTGTTTGGTCATGAGAAAGGCGCTTTTACCGGCGCCCATCAGCGCAAGGTGGGGCGCATTGAAGCAGCCAATGGCGGTACGTTGTTTCTTGATGAAATCGGCGATTTGCCGCTGGAGCTGCAGGCCAATCTGCTGCGTTTTCTGCAGGAAAAACACATCGAGCGGGTCGGCGGCAGTCAGCCCATCCCGGTGGATGTGCGAGTGCTGGCGGCGACCCACGTCGACCTGGAAGCAGCGATCGAGAAGAAGCGCTTTCGCGAAGACCTTTATTACCGGCTGAACGTACTGCAAGTGGTGACCGCACCGCTGCGTGAGCGCCATGGCGACCTGTCGATGCTGGCCAACCACTTTTCGCATTTCTACAGCCATGAAACCGGGCGCCGGCCTCGCAGCTTCAGCGAAGATGCCTTGATTGCCATGGGCAAACATGACTGGCCGGGGAACGTACGGGAACTGGCTAACCGGGTCCGGCGCGGTCTGGTGCTGGCGGAGGGTCGGCAGATCGAGGCGCGGGATCTGGGTTTGATCAGTCAGCACTCGGTCGCTACGCCGATGGGCACGCTGGAGGATTACAAGACCCGGGCGGAACGGCAGGCGTTATGTGATGTGTTGAATCGGCACAGTGATAATTTAAGTGTGGCCGCGAAAGTCCTCGGAGTTTCACGGCCTACTTTTTATCGGTTGTTGCATAAGCATCAGATTCGTTAACTGGCTGAAGATCAAAGGATCGCAGCCTTCGGCAGCTCCTACAGGGATTACGTAATCCGAATGCAGGAGCTGCCGAAGGCTGCGATCTTTTGCTTTGCTTTAGAAGTAATACGGGAATTTCAGGCTGAACGAGAAGTCCGGCGCATCGTCAGTCATGCCGATCGACAAGTTCGGCACGATCGTCAGGTTGTCGGTGGCCGCAATGGTCATGCCGACGTTGAAGTAACCGGCATTGGCGTCACTCGACACAACCGATTCCCAATCGCCGCCGTCCTGTTTCAGCTTGCTCTTGCGTTGCACCAGGTCGGAAACGGAGAACGACATACTCATCTTCTCGTTGAGCGCGAAGGCGATGCCGGCGCCGATCTGGAAGCTGTCGCCGATGCGCACTTTGCCTGGGGTTTTCTGGTTGACCGTGGAACTGATATCGTCGAACGACTCCTCAAGGTTATGGGTGTAGGAAAGGCTGCCGAACAGCACCGCCGGGTCAAACGTCTTGACCAGCGAGATGCCCGGGGTGATCGACCAGACGCCGTTGCCGGTCGGCAGGGTGTCGGGGACGAACAGGTTGGAGTTGGCGTCGGTCTGGCGCAGCTTGATGCCGAACGGGTCTTTGCCGGTCGGCGCCTTGACGCGCAGAGTGACGACGGCGTCCGGGGTGTTGACCGACTCGTCGAGGAACTTGTAGGCGATACCGAAGTTGACGTCGCCAATGGTTGGATCCTTGGTCACGGTTTCTTCGGTGGTGACACCGGCCGCGCCCTGGTTGCCGCCGCCGGACTGATACGTCGACTCGCGATACACCACCGGCACGTTCAGGTCGAACTGCCAGCGGTTGTCGAAGTTGTAGCGGCCGGTGAGGTCGAGGGTCCAGGTGTCGGCCTTGATCCGGTCGAGGTTGATGTTGCCGAGGAAGATCGAATCCAGCGCAAGGAAGCCGTTGAGGATCAACTGGCGGGTGTCGTAGCGCGAATAGGTCAGGCCGGTTTCGACGCTGAACTTGCCGCCGCCGAAGAAACCGCTGGCTTCGTCATACAGGTTGGAAACGCTCTGCGCCGGTTGCGAATCATCGGCCAGCGACTGACCGTAAGAAGCGCCGCTGCCCCCGGCGGCGCCTCCCGATGCGGCGGCCGCACCGGTGCCAGTGGCGGCTCCGGTAGCGACGCGATTGCCTTTCATGTCGGACGGCGATTTGGCCAGCCGTTTTGGCGGTGGGGCGGCGGGTTGTTCTTCTACCTGGCGGACCCGTTGTTCAAGTACCGCCAGCGCTTGTTGTTGTACTTCGTATCGTTGTTTCAGTTCCAGAAGTTCCCGTTTCAGGGCTTCTACATCGGCGTCGGGTGCTGCTTGCAGCATCGCCGCCGGGAGAAGGGTACTCAAACACACTGCAGCACGCAGTGATACTGATCGATACATGAATAAGCCGTCCCTTTAAGCCCAATGATCGAGACTCAGCGTAGTTCAATATCCGATATTGCGTAGGGCCCCGAGTTGGGTCAGGTTGCAGTCCAGTGCACCGGCGCTTCTGCCGTTATTGTTCAGTACGACGTTGAGTTGCGTGAGGTTGTTGACCACGTTGGCACTGCCCAGCAATCGGGTGTTCTGCAGCAGCCCGCCCTGGGCCACCTGTTGCAATGCTGTGCCTTGATTGCCGCTGGCCTGAATGGCCATTTGCACGCCACCGCCGTTGGCCGAAACCGCGACACTGCCGGCGCCGTTGCTGCCGCTGATGGTCTGCCCGGCGACGAGCGCCTGGCCTTGCGACGGCACCAGCGCCGGCGCTTGACTGGCTTCGCTGACGTTGATTGCGACGTTGTTGTTGGCGGTGTTGCCATCGCCGGCGGCGCGCACGCTTTGCGTCACGCCCTGGCTGCTGTTGAGGCCGGCGCCACCGATGACAGTGCCGGTGCCCAAGGTGGGAGTACTGCCGTTGCCCGACTCCTTGATGGTCGAGACATAGAATTGCGGTTTGACCGTTGCGGCCTGGATCTGCATCGAAGTCGCAGCCCCGATCAGGTCGCCGCTGGCGTTGCGCCAGGTGCTGCTCATGACAATGCCGAAGCTGATGATCCGCCCCGGCATGACGTAACGACCGCGCAGCTCGGCGAGCTCCTGGTCCTTGATTTCGATGGGTTTGAATCCGGCATGGGCTAAACCTGACGCACTCGCTGCCAGGCAGGCGGCGGCCAGCCAGTATGAGCTTTTCATCTGCTGCTCCCGGGACATCCAGTCCCATTCTCTAACTCGGCGATTAAAAGAAGTCGCTCTGAATGAACCCGAAATCCATCAATTCCGCATCTTTGACCGGGTTGAAACCGTCCAGCGTATTTTTCGCCGTCAGCGGCACGGGAGGGCTGCGCAAGGCGTTGGCCTTGTCGTAACCGGGGCCGACGATGGCAAAGACAATGCCGTTCCAACCTTTGACAAAGTCGTCGTGCTTGTAGCGTTTGTGGCCGAGTACCGGGTCACCGATGTAGACCCAATCCTTGTCCGAACGCTGCAGGACGACGAAGTGCTTGTAGCCGCGAATGTCCATCAGGACCACCACCGGAATGGTCACCGCTTCGAGTTTCTCGGGCGGGATCCGGTAGCCACGGGCGCGCATGCCGATGCTTTCTACGTAGCGCTTCATGTCGAGCATGGAGAAACCCTGGGTTCGCACCAGGTTCTGGTCAGCGTTGACCAGCATGCCTTTGATGATGTGCTCCTCATCGACGTCGAGCCAATAGGCCTGGCGCAGAACCGTTGCCAGTGCAGCAGCGCCGCAGCTGAAATCGGTTTTCTGTTCGACGATGTCGGCAAACTTGCGCTCACGAATGCTTTGCACGTCCTTGTACACCAGCACGCCACCCGGCAGGGCAGCCACGGGCATCTGGGCTGCCTGAGTCAGGCCGCACAGACAAAGCAGAGCGAAGAGGGCAGGAGTCCGCATGATCGAATACGCCTTGTGGAACCGAGGAAAAAGCCCCGTTACCGGGGCTTTCGTTTCGATCGCGATTACATGCAGGCTTTGCAACCTGCGGCGATGGACAGCGAGTTGCTTTGTTGGTTGCCCACACCGGCCGAGACGTTGGCTCCACCGTTGCCGGAGAAGTTGTTCATCGAGTTGGTCATGTTGGCGTTGTTGACGACTGGGGTTTTCCAGCCATCTTTGGTCAGCACTTGTTGGGTGGTGACGCCAGCGAGGCCAAAGCTGCCCACGGCTTCGAACTTGGCTTTCTGATCATCGTTGCCGCCGTGGCCGCCGCCACGGTTACCCCAACCGCCATGGTTGTCGTCTTCGATGGTCGCGGTGCCTTTGGCTTTGAACACGCCAGCGGCTGCATAGGTACCGGTGAGGGTGTCGGTTTTGTAAGCCTGCACGCCTTTGTTTTCCACGACCAGGCCAGTCGAGGACTGGTTGGCAGAGGCAGCAGCCTGCGCTACGCGACCGCCGGAAACAGCGATGGCGAGGTTGTTTTTCTGTTGGTTGAAGTTGCCGGAGCTCACGTTGATGCCGATGTTACCGGAACCGTTGTTGCCGGCATTGTTGAGCGTGGCGTTGTTGAAGGTGGACGAGTTTTTCACGTAGTTGTTGTTGTTCACCTGAGTCGCGCTTGAGGCTGCAACAGCGTTGCCGAAGATGAAGCTTTCGTCAGCGGTGGCCAGCGCCGCAGCGTTGTCCTGCTGGTTGCCGTCGCCGGCAGCGACGTTGGCGCCCATATTGCCGTTGGAGCCATTGAGTGAGTCGCTGGCATTGGCGTTGTTCAGGGTGCCCTGGTTTTTCACCACGTTGCCGTCGCTGTTTTGCGCGTCGAGTACAGCGGCGCCGGCGCCTGCGGTGATCTGCAGCAGTTGTTCAAGATTTGGACCTTGTGGCTGGCCGTGACCATTGCCGTGCCCGTTACCATGACCGTTGTTGTCACCACGGCCGCCAGCCTGTGCTGCCATTGCCATCACTGCTGCGAGTGCGAAAACCAGTGGTTTGAGAGCCATTGTAGGTTTCATGGTTGTTTCTCCGTCGTGCTTATTAGTTGGGTTAAGTGTTGTTACTTTTCCAATTGCACTGTGTTTGGGTCAGTCAGCGACCCGGATGCTCAGGGTGTTAGCCATGCGGTTCCCCACCCCGGCACTCTGGTTCACCTGGATTACCCCGCGGCTGCCGGTGAAGGCCTGATCACTTGTCGTGACCTGGCGACTGCCGGGTGAGGTACCAGTTGCTCCTGAGCTCGGTAAAAACGCCACGTTCTGTTGCGAAAGGGCGCTGTCGTCAATGCTCTGCGGGCCGGCACTGATGCTGACGCGCGTCACGTTGGCCATTTGATTGTTGGCACCGGCACCCTGGTTCACACCGAGGATGCCGTTGCCATTGCTGAAAGAGTTGCCGCCGATGTTGGCGCTGGCGTCGATGGCGCGGCTGGCGGGCGTGTCGATGTTCTGCCTGACGCTGGTGGTGGCGTGGGACTCGGTGCCGATGGCGATCGCTTTGGTGTTGGCTTGCTGCATCTGGTCACCGGCGGCCTGGTTGACGTTGAAGTTGCCGCGATACTGGGCACCGGAATTCTGGATATTCGCCTGGTTGACTGAAGCCGGATCGGCCATGGCGCTGGTGCAGCCGAGCAGGGCGAGAAGCAGCAGGGTGCGATTCATGTCATTGGCCTCCGGCCATGCGAGTCAGAGGCGCCAGCCCGGTGCTCATCGCCCGGTTGACGGTGTTGGAGATCGACGCGCCAGAACCGCCGCCGCTACCGGTGCGCATACCGGGCAGGCCGTTCTGATTGGTCAGGGTGTTCATGCCGGGCAGGTTGGAGGTGGGCGTGGTCATGTTGCCGCGAATCGACGAACCGCTGGCGACGCTGGCGAAATCGCCGTCGCTGAGTTCGGTGCTGCTGAGGGTCTGGTTGATCCGCGCCGAAGGGTTGGCGTTGACCGTGGTCGGATAGGGGTCTTTGCCACCATTGCGGCCGATCGGGATGGGCTGAACGTCGCGGTTAAGAACGATCACGCCATTGCCTTCGGCTTGCACGCTGACGCTGATCAATGCGCTGGCGGCTGATCCGATCAGCAGGAGGCAGGTCAGGCTTTTATTGAAATTCCCCACGGCTGCAATTCCTTCTTCAGTGGGCTGGGTGATTCAGCGTTGTGAAGGAGAGAGCGAAAGCTGTGCCGGATTTGGATTGTCCCGTTTTTTCAATGGTTTGGCGGATATGAGCGGATGGCTCTGGTCGCCACTGTTTCACCGGTGATACACGGCGCGGGTCGCTTGAGCGGCAATTAGCGTTGCAAAGCTCTGGATCAAGGGTTTGCGCCGATGTGTTTCAACGGCGTAACAGGTGAGGTGACGCGGTGATGAACAGCGTTTGGACGGCGGCTTTGCGCGCTCGCGAGTGTTTCAAAAACGGACAGATTGCGCGAATTGCCCGCTTGCTGGCTTAGTCGGCCAGCAAACGCTCGACCGCCGCAAAGGCTTGCGCCTGGCGTTCGGCCCAATCGCCTTCGATCACTTGCATCGGCTGTTGATGCTGGATCAGCCACGCGCGAGTGGCTTCGTAGAACGCCATGCGATCTCCAAGATCCGGTTGGCAGCGCTGGCCGTCTTCGGCCCAGTCGACCTGTTGCGGCGACAGCAGCAGGTGCAGATCGTAATGACGGGCGAGCAACTCGGTTTCCAGCCAGTCCGGGCAGTCACCAAACAGAGTCTGGCTCCAGAGGATGTTGCTCAGAAGATTTGTGTCGAGGATCAGCAGCGCGGGTTGTCTGGCCCGCGCCTGATCTTCCCGGTGCAACTGACCCCGAGCGATGGCGGGGATGTCGGCCAGGCAGGTGTCCCGCGGGTTTTCTTCAATAAACCGGCGCACATATTCGTCAACGCGCACGCCGCCGAAACGCTGCTCCAATCCTGCCGCCAGCCAGCTCTTGCCGGTGGATTCCGGGCCGGTGAGTACCACGACTTTCATGTGCGCAACGCCGGATCGGCGCGCCACTCCCGCCAGCCTTGCACGGCGAGCAGGGTAAACAGCGCATAGAGCGCGGCAGTCAGGTAGAGGCCTTTATAGATGAACAGGCCAACAAAGATGACATCGAGGACAAACCACAGCGCCCAGCATTGCAGGCGTTTTTGCGCCATCCATAGTTGCGCGACCAGACTGAAACCGGTGAGCGCGGCATCGAGCCACGGTTGTGCAGCGTCGGTCCAGTGCGCCATCGCCGCGCCCAGCAACAGGCTGCCGATTGTGCCGATACCGAGACCGAGCAGAATCGAGCGAGTGTCGAGGCGGCTGACTTCGCGTCCGTCGTGCATCGTCCCGGCGCGGGTCCATTGCCACCAGCCGTAGACTTGCAACGCGGCGTAGATCACTTGCAGCAACATGTCCGAATACAGCTTCACCTCAAAGAAGATCCAGCTGTAGAGCAACACCATGACCAGCCCGATCGGCCAGCACCACGGATTCTGTTTGACCGTCAGCCACACGGCGATGACACCGAGGGCAGCGGCGAACAGTTCAAGCCCGGACATGAGTGATCCTTGGGGAATGAAAGAAGGGGGCGGATTGTACTGCATTAGTCAGATCAAAAGCCCCTCACCCTAGCCCTCTCCCGGAGGGAGAGGGGACTGATTGGGGGATGCTTTTGAGCTGCGCCGGTTTGAACGATCTTCGTTGAATCCATAATCGACTCGATTGTTCAGGTCGATGTATGACGCCAGACACCTCGGTCGGCTCCCTCTCCTCGGGGAGAGGGCTGGGGTGAGGGGTGGGCTCACCTCGGTGATCGGTCAGACCCGGAACTGGCGCAGCAACCCGTTGAGCTGTTCGCTCAGTTGCCCAAGGCGCAGGCTGGCTGCACTGGATTGTTCAGCCGCTAATGCGGTGCTATGCGAAAGCCCGGCCGCCTGGGTGACGTTCTGGTTGATGTCCTCAACCACATGGGCCTGTTGCAACGTGGCGCTGGCGATCGAGGCATTCAGTCCGTTCAGATTGCGCAACGCCTGGCCAATTGCATTGAGGCTGGCCCCGGCCAGTCCCGCCTGTTCAATGGTCAGTTGCGATGCCTTGCTGCTGTCGCCGATCACCTTCACCGCAGCCTCCGAGTGGTTCTGCAGGCGCTCGATCATCGACTGAATTTCCGCCGTCGACTTCTGCGTACGCTGGGCCAGCAAGCGCACCTCATCAGCCACCACGGCAAACCCGCGACCTTGCTCACCCGCACGCGCCGCTTCAATTGCCGCGTTGAGTGCCAAGAGGTTGGTCTGCTCGGCAATCGAGCGAATCACTTCCAGTACGCTGCCAATCTGTGTGCTCTCGGCCGCCAGCGTGCGGATCACTTCCACCGCCTGATCGATCGTGCCCGAGAGCTTGTCGATCTGTTGCAGGCTGCCATCAATGTTGATCTGGCCCTGTTGTGCCTGCGCTTCGGCATCGCGCATTTCTGCGGCGGCGTGTTCGGCGTTTTTCGCCACGTCCTGCACGCCGTAGGTGACTTCATTGATCGCCGTCGCCACCAGCTCCATCTGCTGCGATTGCTGCTGACTGCGCTGCTGTGCCTGCGAGGCATCGTTGCCCAGTTCACTGGAAGACTGGCCCAGAGCGCTGGCCGACACCTGCAAGTCACCAATCACCCGGCGCAACTTGGCCGTGAAGGCATTGAAGTGATGGGCCAGCTCGGTGACCTCATCCTTGCCATGGGTATCGAGGCTGCGGGTCAGGTCGCTTTCGCCACTGGCAATGTTGGCCATGGCGTTCACGGTTTCCTGCAACGGACGGACGATGCTGCGGGCGATCAGTATCACCAGCAGCGCCATGATCAGCGCAATTGCCAGACCGATCACCGAAGCCTTGATCATCTGCTCCTGGAATTCGGCCTGGACATCGTCGACGTACACACCGGAGCCGATCACCCAGCCCCAGGGTTCGAACAGCTTCACGTACGAAGTCTTCGCCACCGGATCAGTCGCGCCCGGCTTCGGCCAGCGGTAATTGACCATGCCCGCGCCTTTGGCCTTGGCGATGGCAACCATTTCGTTGAACACCGCAAAGCCGTCCGGGTCGCGGATCGCCGAGAGGTTCTGGCCTTCGAGTTTGGGGTTGGTCGGGTGCATGACCATCACAGGCGTGAGGTCGTTGATCCAGAAGTAATCGTTCTGGTCATAGCGCAGACCACGGATCGCGGTCAGCGCCTGCTTTTGCGCCGAGTCCCTGGTCAGGGTGCCGGCGGTCTCCAGCCCTTGGTAATACGTGAGCAGGCCGCTGGCGGTCTGCACCACATGCTGGGTTTTCTGCGCCTTGGCGTGGTAGAGGTCGTCGTGGATCTGCTTGAGCATCAGCACGCCCAAGGTCAGCAACATGACCACCGCCACAATCAAGATGAGCCACAAGCGTCGGCTGATCGACACACTGCGCAAGCTGTTCATAACGCTGTCACTCCGGATTCTTGTTCTTGTAATAAACGATCGCCAGCATCCAGCCACAGCTGAGTGCTCGGGACTGCGCCAGGCAAGCCAGCCAACGCGCAGAGCGCTATTGAGGCTTGTCTGTTAGGATTTCGGCCCCGCGCGCGAAAACCTGAATCCGGTTTTGAAATTTCACGGAATTTTTACCGTTTCGTGTGGATCCTGTGCGCGCGGAATCGGTACAGCTTTTACCGGCTACGCTGAACGCAGTGAACGCTAAAAATACTATCGGGGCATGCCGTCGCGCATCGCTCTCTGGGGGATTGATGGATCTTTGGACTGCCTTGCAGGCACTGATATTAGGAGTTGTAGAGGGGCTGACGGAGTTTTTGCCCATTTCGAGTACCGGACACCAGATCATCGTCGCCGACTTGCTGAACTTCGGCGGCGAGCGGGCCATGGCGTTCAACATCATTATTCAGCTCGGCGCGATCCTCGCGGTGGTCTGGGAGTTTCGCCGCAAGATTCTCGACGTGGTGATCGGCCTGCCGACCCAGCCGAGCGCACGGCGTTTTACCGTCAACCTGCTGATCGCGTTTTTGCCGGCGGTGGTGTTGGGGGTGATCTTTGCCGACCTGATCCACGAATACCTGTTCAACCCGCTTACCGTGGCTGCTGCGCTGGTGATCGGCGGGATCGTCATGCTGTGGGCCGAACAGCGCCAGCATGAAGTGCACGCTGAAACCGTCGACGAGATCCGCTGGACCGATGCCCTGAAAATCGGTTTCGCACAGTGCCTGGCAATGATTCCCGGCACCTCGCGCTCCGGCTCGACAATCATTGGTGGCTTGCTGTTCGGCCTGTCGCGCAAGACCGCCACGGAATTTTCGTTCTTCCTCGCCATGCCCACCATGGTCGGTGCGGCGGTGTACTCGGGCTATAAATACCGCGACCTGTTTGTGCCGGCGGATTTCCCGGTGTTCGCGATTGGTTTCGTCACAGCGTTTATCTTCGCCATGATCGCCGTGCGCGGTTTGCTCAAGTTCATCGGCAGCCACAGCTATGCGGCGTTCGCCTGGTACCGGATTGCGTTCGGCCTGTTCATTCTGGCGACCTGGCAGTTCGGCTGGGTGGACTGGTCGGCGGCCAAGCCATGAACGATTCGCGCGCGCACCGTCCGCAAGGACTGCCTTCGGGCGGGCGCCTTCAGCAGGTGAAGTTGAAGCTGGTGGTGCTGCTGATCGTCTGCGCGCTGCCGCTGTTCGGCTCGCTGTCGATGTGGCTGAGCGGCATCTCGCGGCTGCCGTTGGCGGCGTACGGGATTGTCAGTGTGCTCGCGTTCTTTCTGTACTGGGCCGACAAGCGCAAGGCCCGCGCCGATGCCTGGCGCACGCCGGAAAACATCCTGCATGCGGTGGAGCTGGCCGGCGGCTGGCCGGGTGCATTGATCGCGCAGCAGGTATTCCGGCACAAGACGCGCAAGGTGTCGTTCCAGATTCTGTTCTGGGTGATCGTGCTGCTGCACCAGGTGTTCTGGATTGACCAGATTTTCCTCGGATCGAACCTGCTAACGCTGTTCTAAAGCACACATGTCCTCCCTGTAGGAGCTGCCGAAGGCTGCGATCTTGATCGTTCCCACGCTCTGCGTGGGAATGCAGCCGGGGACGCTCTGCGTCCCAAGATCGCAGCCTTCGGCAGCTCCTACATGAGACCGGGATTACAGCAGCAGGCCGATTCGAGTCTTTTTGGGCAACTTGCTCACCACCAGTTGATGTGATCGCTGCAACAGCCCCTGCAATTCCTCCGCACCCAGCGGGTAGGGCGGATGCATGATGATCCACTGCGCCCGCGCCAGATACGGCGCCGGATGAATCCCCGGCCGATCGCAATGGCCGAGAAACAGATCCTTGTCGACCTTGAACGCCAGCGAATCGCCGCGTAACCCTTGCAGGGCGAACATCTTGTTGCCGGCAATCGAAAACACCCGCACGCCGCCCCATTTGTAGTCTTCCCGAGCACCGGGCAGCGCCAGACAAAATTCGGCAACCTCGGCTTCGCTCATTTTTCCCTGTTTCATAGCAACCGCTCCCCGCAGGCATTGAACGATTCGACCAGATGATCGATCCATGCGCGCACCGCTGGCATCACCCCGCGCCGATGCGGATACACCGCTTGCAGCCAGCCGCCAGGCAGTGACCATTGCGGCAGCACCTGCACCAGCGTGCCGTTACGCAATTCGGTCTCGCAGAACATCATCGGCAACACGGTAAAACCCTGACCGGCGAGGACGCAGGCCTTGCGCACTACGAAGTCATCGATACCCAGCCGCGCTTCCATGCTCAGATCGACACTTTTACCCTGCTGATCGAGCAGGCGCACATGAACCATGCGATCGGCTTCCAGCGCGCCGAGCACCGGCAGGTTCTTCAAGTCCTGGGGATGATTGATGGTCTTGCCCTGCATGAACGCCGGGCTGGCTATGACCACCGCCTGGGCCTGACGCAAGCGTCGGGTGACCAGCAACGGATCTTCATCGCCGTGATCGCGCACGCGCAACGCCACATCGATGCCTTCAGTGACCAGATCCACACGGCGGTTGAGCAGCACGACTTCCAACTGCACCTGCGGAAACTTGCCGAGAAAATCGCTGATCACCGTCGGCAGCATTTCATGGGCAAGCCCGGTCGGGCACGACACCCGCAGCCGACCGCGTGGCTCGCTGGACATACTCGCCACGGCCTCGTCAGCCATCTCCGCTTCAAGCAACATCGCCTGGCAGTGGCGCAAATAGCGTTCGCCAACAGCGGTGAGATTCAATTGTCGCGTGGTCCGCTGCAGCAGACGCGCGCCGAGGCGTTCTTCCAGTTCGGCAATTCTTCTGGAGAGCCGTGACTTGGGAATACCGAGCAGTCGCCCGGCGGCGGCGAATCCGCCAGCCTCGACCACTTTGGCGAAATAGTAAAGATCGTTGAGGTCCTGCATGCGCGTTTCCAGTCGTTCTATCAATGGGACGAACTATCGCATTGTCGGCGACTAATCAGCCATTGGTTTGTTGCGTAGGATTGTCTCCATTCCGTCGCCGCCGGCGATTCTTTCAGGAGAACCCACATGAAACTGTTGCACATCGATTCGAGCATTCTCGGCGACAACTCGGCTTCCCGTCAGTTGAGCCGTCAGGTCGTCGACGCTTGGCAAGCCGCCGAGCCGAGCGCCGTGGTCACCTACCGCGACCTGGCCGCCGACGCGATCAGCCACTTCTCGTCGACCACGCTGGTTGCCGCCGGCACCACCGCCGAACTGCGCGACGCTGTGCAACAGCACGAAGCCGAGCTGAGCGCTTCGACCCTGGCCGAGTTCATCGCTGCCGACGCCGTGGTGATTGCCGCGCCGATGTACAACTTCACCATCCCGACCCAGCTCAAGGCGTGGATCGACCGCGTTGCCGTCGCCGGCCAGACTTTCCGCTACACCGAAGCCGGCCCGGAAGGCCTGTGCGGTGGCAAGAAAGTGGTGATCGTGTCGACCTCCGGCGGCATCCATGCCGGCCAGGCCAGCGGCATCGCTCACGAAGAATATCTGAAGCTGGTGCTGGGCTTCCTCGGCATCACCGATATCGAAATCGTCCGCGCTGAAGGCCTGGCCTATGGCGAAGAAGTGCGCAACAACGCCATGAGCGCTGCGCAAGCGAAGATCAGCGAGCAACTGTTCGCCGCCGCGTAAGGCTTGCGTAAAGAACAGCTGATGTTCAGGTAATCCCCAAGAAACTCTGTATTCTGGTTCCGCAAGGGCCGAATGCGGAGTTTTTTGTTTCTGGCTGTTACATAATCTGGCCCGGGTTATGCAGTTTCAGCACATCCGACGATGGAGTCCGACAGGGTGGGGGCATTCATGAAGCATCTTTGTGCAATGTTGCTGATTTGCCTGCTGGGCAGCCTGAATTCAGTGCAGGCCGCGCCGGGGCGCCATCCCGTATGGAGTGTCGGTTATCACGAGATGAGCTTTCTCGACCCGCTCGATCTGCAACCGATGCGCGCCATCGCTTTTTACCCGTCCAGTGACCGCGAGCACCTGAGTTTGCTTGAGGGCTACTCGGTGGAAGCTGGGGAAGACACCAAAGTCGCCATCGGCCGCTTTCCCATGTTGATGCTCTCCCACGGCAACACCGGTACGCCGCTGGCCTTGCATGATCTGGCCACCTCGCTGGCGCGCAAAGGCTTCGTGGTGGTGGCGGTGATTCACCCCGGCGACAACTGGCGCGACCATAGCCGTCTTGGCACGTTGAGCAACCTTTATGGCCGTCCGATTCAAATCTCCCAAGCAATCACCGCAACCCTTGGCGACCGCATGCTGGCGCCGTTCGTTAATGCTGATCAGGTCGGCGTCATCGGTTATTCGGCGGGTGGCGAGACCGCGTTGATTCTGTCCGGGGCGCAACCGGATCTCGATCGCCTGCGCCGCTATTGCCAGGAACGTCCGGACGATCACGATGCCTGCAACACTCAGGGCGAGTTGATTGTCGATCGCGATGACTTGCAACCGGTGGCCGATCCACGGGTTCACGCCTTGTTGCTGATGGCGCCGCTGAGCCTGAAATTCGGCCGCCATACTCTCGCCGACGTGCATGTGCCAGTGCTGCTCTACAGCGGCGACGGCGACAAACTGGTGGCCTTCGATAAAAACGCCGCCGCGCTGGCGCGCAAACTGCCCACGGCGCCGGACTTCAAGCTGCTGGCCGGGGCAGGGCACTTCGTGTTCATGGCGCCGTGCACCGAAGAGCAGATCCGCGCCATGCCGGCGTTGTGTACCGACGCTGACGGAGTCGATCGCGAGGACATTCACCGCAACCTGATTTCAGAGGCCGGCCGCTTTTTTGCCCATGCGCTGGCGAAAACAACCCGAGCGGGGATGCAGACGGCGGATCAATAATCTGTGCCTCCACATACCCCATGTAGGAGCTGACGAGTGAAACGAGGCTGCGATCTCTTGACCTTGATCTTCAAAGCAAAATCAAAAGATCGCAGCCTCGTTGCACTCGTCAGCTCCTACAGGGGAATGCGTTGATTTTCAGGTCGTGCGGCGCTTGAGGAGCAGGGTCAGGCCCAACCCGGTCACCGACAACAGCGCCGCGCTGAAGAAAATCCACGAATAGCCCAGATTCAATGCCACCGCGCCCATCAGTGGCCCGGCGATCGCCAGGGCCAGATCGAAAAACACCGCATAAGCTCCGAGTCCCGAACCACGACTGGAACTCGGCACCTGCTTGATCGCTTCAACGCCCAGCGCCGGGTAGACCAATGACAGCCCGAACCCCGCCAGCCCGGCGCCGATCAATGCGTAGGCAGTGGAGGGCGCCAGCCACAACATCACCAGCCCGACGGTTTCAACCGTCATGCAGGCGATGGCCGAGGCAAAACCGCCAAACCGGGCGATCGCCGAGATAAACAGCAGCCGCGACAGAATGAAACACACGCCAAACACGGTCAGGCAATAGGCCGCGCCGGTCCATCCGCGGTTGAGGTAGTAAAGGGTGATGAAGGTGGTCAACGTGCCGTAGCCGATCGAGGCCAGAGTGAGACTGGTGCCGTACGGCGCAATCTTGCCGAACACCGCCCAGAACGACAGGCGCTCACCCCGAATCACCGGCACCGAAGGCTTGTTGCGGATCAACCACAACGCACCGGCCGCTAACGCCGACAGCGCGATACCCAGGCTGACAAAACCATATTCGGCGACCATCACCACGCCCACCGGAGCGCCAATGGCAATCGCGCCATAGGAAGCGATGCCGTTCCAGCCGATGGATTTGGCTGTGTGCTCGACACCGACCTGGCCCATGCACCAACTGATGGTGCCGACACCGATCAAGCCTTGAGCGATACCCAGCAGCAGGCGTCCGGCGATCAGGATCAACAGGCTGGTCAGCGGAAAGCTCTGCAGCAAGGTCGACAGCAATGTCAGCACGCCACTGAGGACAATCCCCCACAAGCCATAAATGATCGCCCGCTTGGTGCCGAGGGTGTCCGACATGCGCCCGGCCATCGGCCGGCTGAGCAGGGTGGCCAGGTACTGCGAACCGATCACCAGGCCGGCAATGATCGCGCTGAAACCCAGTTGCTCGTGGACATAACCGGGCAGTACCGCAATCGGCAACCCGATGCAGAGAAAGGCAATGAAGGTGTAGAAAACGATGGAGACGATCTGCAGTGTGATCGCCAGGGAGCTTTGCGGTGGCAGTGGCTGCGCAGACATGAGCACTCGTTCGCGGGCGGCGGTGGGAGAGTTGCCGACATCATGGCGCGGGGTTGGGAGAAAGGAAAGCAGGCTAACGATCAAAACATCGCAGCCTTCGGCAGCTCCTGCAGGGATTGATGGCGTTGCTCAGGGCCCCTTCGCGAGCAGGCTCGCTCCCACAGGGGAATGCATTCCAAATGTAGGAGTGAGCCTGCTCGCGATGGAGTCAGCACCGGCGAAAATATTTTGATCACATAAAAAAAGCCCTGTCACATGGACAGGGCTTTTACTTGCAGCTTGCCGCTTGAAACTCGCAGCTGCCGTTAAAACACAACACCCTGGCTACGCAGGTAGTCGTCATAGGTGCCGCTGAAGTCGGTCACGCCGTTCGGGCTCAGCTCGATGATGCGGGTGGCCAGGGACGATACGAACTCACGGTCGTGGCTGACGAAAATCAGCGTGCCCGGGTAGTTTTCCAGCGCCAGGTTCAGCGCTTCGATCGATTCCATGTCCAGGTGGTTGGTCGGTTCGTCCATGATCAGCACGTTCGGCTTTTGCAGGATCAGCTTGCCGAACAGCATGCGACCTTGCTCACCACCGGAGATGACCTTGACCGACTTGAGGATCTCGTCATTGGAGAACAGCATGCGGCCCAAAGTGCCGCGAATCATCTGCTCGCCCTGAGTCCACTGACCCATCCAGTCGAACAGCGTGACGTCGTCTTCGAAGTCGTGAGCGTGATCCTGAGCGTAGTAGCCCAGCTCAGCGGCGTCGGTCCATTTCACGCTACCGGCATCCGGGGTCAGTTCGTTGACCAGGGTGCGCAGCAGGGTGGTCTTGCCAATACCGTTCGGGCCGATGATCGCAACGCGCTCGCCGGCTTCAACCTGGAAGCTGAAGTCCTTGAACAGTGGCTTGCCATCGAAACCCTTGGCCATTTTCTCGACCATGACCGCCTGACGGTGCAGCTTCTTGTTCTGTTCGAAACGAATGAACGGGCTGACACGGCTGGAAGGCTTGACCTCGGCCAGCTGGATCTTGTCGATCGCCTTGGCGCGGGAGGTGGCCTGCTTGGCTTTCGAGGCGTTGGCCGAGAAGCGGCTTACGAACGATTGCAGTTCGGAAATCTGCGCTTTCTTCTTGGCGTTGTCCGACAGCAACTGCTCGCGGGACTGGGTCGCCACGGTCATGTACTCGTCGTAGTTGCCCGGGAACAGGCGCAGCTCGCCGTAATCCAGGTCAGCCATGTGCGTGCACACGCTGTTCAGGAAGTGACGGTCGTGGGAGATGATGATCATCAGGCTGTTGCGCTGTGTCAGGATGTTTTCCAGCCAGCGAATGGTGTTGATGTCCAGGTGGTTGGTCGGTTCGTCGAGCAACAGCACTTCCGGATCGGAGAACAGCGCCTGCGCCAGCAATACGCGCAGTTTCCAGCCTGGGGAGACTTCGCTCATCGGGCCGAAATGCTGTTCCAGCGGAATACCCAGACCCAGCAACAGTTCGCCAGCGCGGGATTCGGCGGTGTAGCCGTCCATTTCGGCGAATTCGGTTTCCAGCTCGGCAACGGCCATGCCGTCTTCTTCGGACATTTCCGCCAGCGAGTAGATGCGATCGCGCTCGGCCTTGACCTTCCACAGCTCTTCGTGACCCATGATCACGGTGTCGATCACGGTAAATTCTTCGTAGGCGAACTGATCCTGGCGCAGCTTACCCAGACGCACGTTCGGCTCGAGCATGACCTGGCCACCGGACGGATCAAGATCGCCGCCGAGGATTTTCATGAAGGTCGACTTGCCGCAACCGTTGGCACCGATCAGGCCGTAGCGATTGCCTGCGCCGAATTTGACCGAAACGTTTTCGAACAGCGGCTTGGCGCCAAACTGCATCGTGATGTTAGCTGTGGAGATCAATTACCTTACCTATCAATGGGTTAGAGCTGGTCTGTGGTGCCTGGTACAAACTTGAGTACCAATCTGGAGCTTTTCCAGCTCCCCCCAGTCTGTGCTTGAGTTGAGCCAACGCGCATAAGCCGTCCGCAACTGGGGCCTTTGAAGGCAAGCTGCTGAGCGACGAGTACGGGGTTCTTGTTGGACATTGGCGCGCATTGTCGCATAACTCAGACGGCAGTTATATGGCAGGCAAACCGGCATCTGTGTCGGCTCGTCAGGCGGACGCGGAATATCCGCTGATCAAAATCTCGAAAACCCGAATGAACTCACTCGACCATTTTCACTTCGGAAAGTGGAGCAGCAGCTTTTTCGTTCAATCGAGTGAGGACCAAGCCATGCGAGCAATGACCTATCACGGCGCTCATGATGTGCGCGTCGAAACCGTACCGGACCCGAAACTTGAAGCCGCGGACGACATCATCCTGCGCGTCACCGCGACCGCCATCTGCGGGTCGGACCTGCACCTGTACCGAGGCAAAATACCCACCGTCGAACATGGCGATATCTTCGGCCATGAGTTCATGGGCATTGTCGAAGAAACTGGTTCTGCCGTGACCGCAGTGCAGCGCGGCGACCGTGTCGTGATTCCTTTCGTGATCGCCTGTGGCGATTGTTTCTTTTGCCAGCAAGAGCTTTACGCCGCTTGCGAGACAACCAATGAAGGCCCCGGCGCGGCGCTGAACAAGAAAATGATTCCGCCACCGGCCGCGCTGTTCGGCTACAGCCGCTTGTATGGCGGGATCCCCGGCGGTCAGGCGGAACTGGTGCGCGTACCGAAAGCCAACACCGGCCCGTTCAAGGTGCCGGGCACGCTGTCGGACGAAAAAGTGCTGTTCCTCTCCGACATCCTGCCGACCGCCTGGCAAGCGGTGATCAACGCCGGCGTCGTCCAGGGTTCGAGCCTGGCGATCTACGGTGCCGGGCCGGTCGGTTTGCTGACCGCAGCCTGCGCCAGAATGCTCGGTGCGGAACAGATCTTCATGGTCGATCACCACCAGTACCGCCTCGATTATGCCCAGCGCACCTACGGCGTGATTCCGATCAACTTCGATGAGGACGACGACCCGGCCGACACCATCATCAGCCAGACTGCGGGCCATCGCGGTGTCGATGCGGTGGTCGATGCCGTCGGCCTTGAGGCCAAAGGCAGCACCACCGAAACCGTGATGGCTACACTCAAGCTCGAAGGCAGCAGCGGCAAGGCGTTGCGCCAGTGCATTGCAGCCGTGCGGCGTGGCGGTGTGGTCAGCGTTCCGGGGGTATATGCCGGGTTCATCCACGGCTTCATGTTCGGCGACGCCTTCGACAAGGGCCTGACCTTCAAAATGGGCCAGACTCACGTACAGCGCTTTCTGCCGGAGCTGCTCGGCTACATCGAAACCGGCAAGTTGCAGCCCGAAGCGATCATCACCCACAGGCTGTCGCTGGAACAGGCGGCCGAGGGTTACAAGATCTTCAATAAAAAGCAGGAAGAATGCCGCAAGGTGATTCTGACTCCGGGTGGCAGCGATGTTCCTTTGGCGCAGCTGGATGAAACCACGCCGTTCGTACCGGCTACTTGAAACTGAGGAGTTTTCATGGCGCTACCGTCATCTTCGTTCGCAGCTCCCGTGCGAGCATGGTTCGTGAACCTGTCGCGCACGGGCTGGGGAGGGCGCATTTTCTGGCTGACCCTGGTCGGGGTAACTGTGCTGCTGCTGATCAGCGGCTACACCGGTCTGGTCAGCACAGGCCGCGACACCTTGCGCCTCGCGAGCCTTGGCGGGCTGTCGGGTTTCGCCGCTACGGCAGTCGGTGCATTGCTGGCCCTGGCGTTGCGCGCGATTACTTCGCGAACCCAAGACACCATGCTCGGTTTCGCGGCGGGGATGATGTTGGCTGCCAGTTCCTTTTCACTGATCCTGCCGGGCATCGCGGCCGCTAAGGAGGCGGTAAGCAGTCCCATGCTCGCCGCCGCCGTCGTGGTTGCCGGCATGGCGTTGGGCGTTGCATTGATGGTCGGCCTCGACCGCTTCGTCCCGCACGAACATGAAAAGAGCGGACGGCGCGGCCCTGAGGCGAAGCGCTTCAATCGGGTCTGGTTGTTTGTTCTGGCGATCACCCTGCACAACTTGCCCGAAGGCATGGCGATCGGCGTCAGTTTCGCCACCGGCGACATGAAAATCGGCCTGCCGCTGACCACTGCCATCGCCATTCAGGACATTCCCGAAGGCCTGGCGGTGGCATTGGCGCTGCGGGTTACCGGGATTTCGGCAGGACGCGCAGCGTTGATTGCCGCCGCTTCCGGATTGATGGAACCGTTGGGCGCGATTATCGGTTTGGGCATCACCAACAGTTTCGCCTTGGGCTTTCCGGTGGCGATGGGCTTGGCGGCAGGCGCGATGATCTTCGTGGTTTCCCATGAAGTGATCCCGGAAACTCACCGCAACGGCCATGAAACCCCTGCCACGCTCGGGCTGATGCTCGGCTTTGGCGTGATGATGTTTCTCGACACCGCTTTGGGGTAGAGAAGCAACGCAAACCGCTGAGCGAATCGTCGCGCACAAAAAAGGAATTTTTTTCAGCACCAATCACTCTTTCGTTTATAGGCAATGCCAATAACGCAGGGGAATGAGTCATGTCGCTGATCGAAATCCCGACCAGGAAGTCTTCGGGTAAAACATCCAGGCCGGCGGATACCGAGCGCCGGCTCTACGACCGATTGTTGGCAGAAGACTCCACGGCCGATCGCGCGGCGCTGGACTTTCTGCGTCGACAATTGAGCACGGCGGCTGCACTGCCTGACGACTTGCCGGGCAACGCTGAAGAGTTGCTGCAATGGTCGGAAACCCGTTGCGCTAAAGTGGCTGGCGAATACGCGGATTACCTCGAACAACGTCAGCAGGGCGCGCCACGCCGCTATTTCCGCAACAAATCCCACGCGTTGTACTTCATTCTGCATGTAGCACCGACCAAAGAGGTCGATGGCGCCTGGCTGGCCGGGCTGCTGCCGCAGTGGCAGGATCCGCGTTTCGACGATTTGCTCGACACCTATCTGGAAGAACTGGGCGAGGGCGTGCCACGGCAGAACCATGTGGTGATCTATCGCAAACTGCTCGCCGAACATGATTGCTCGGATCTGAGTGGCCTTGCCGATGAGTATTTCTTGCAGGGCGCGGTGCAACTGGCGCTGGGGCGCTTCGGCGCGCAGTTCCTGCCGGAAGTCATCGGCTTCAACCTCGGCTACGAACAACTGCCGCTGCACTTGTTGATCACTGCGTATGAGCTGGCGGAGCTGGGCATCGACCCACATTATTTCCGCCTGCATGTGACCATCGACAACGCCAGCACCGGCCATGCGCGCAAGGCTGTGCAATCGATGCTCGAGCTGATGCCGCTGGGCGAAGAGCGCGACGAGTTCTACCGGCGCATGGCGATCGGTTATCGCCTCAACGATGTGGGCAAGGGCACCACTGCAGTTATCAAGGAGTTTGATTTGCAGCATGAAGTCATTGCCATGCTCGAGCGCAAGGCGGTGTTCGGTCGGCACATGCACTCTGATTACTGCCGCATCGAAAACCGCACTATCAACCAGTGGCTGGCGACGCCGGGGCAAATGGGCGAATTCCTCGCGGCGCTGGAGCGCAAGAGCTGGATCAAACGTGGTGAGGCGGTGGAAAAAAGTCGCTTCTGGCGTTTGATCGACGGCAGCGATGCGGCGATGTTCGGGGTGTTCAACGGCTATGAAAAACAGCTGATGCGCGACTGGATCACTGAGGATTGCCCGGCGTCCCGGCCTCGGCCTTACGTGCGCCGCGAAGCCGCCGTGGAAGAAACCTTTGACGACGATGCCGATCTGCTCAACCTCGAAGCCGCGCTGGCCGACAAGCCTTCCACCGAGCAAATGGAGATTTTGCTGCCGTGGCTGCAACCCCAGCGGCATTGGCGTCCGGCCGGACTTTTCGCGACGCGTCGCTTCATGCAACTGCGCGCCCGCTTGCGTTGAAACAAGGAGCTTTCATGTCGGCACAAGAAACATCGGACAGAGCGCTGTTCGAGCTTGGCAAACGCCTGCTCGACAGCGGTTATCACTTCATCACCCCAACGCCGTTGACCCACGAACGTTTTCTGCAGCGTTTCGCCACACCGCTGGCGAAGGATCTGCGCGACGTGTTCGGCTGGTCGATGCCATTTCCTGCCGAGCTATTCAAGGCAGACGAATTGGCGAGCCTGGAGCAGTCAGGCGTTGTCGCACGCGATGGCGCCGTATGGCGCAGCCAGGTGCGCTGGTCGACGCTCAATGACCGGTTATTTGCCCACTCGGCGTTTCCGACGACGGCAAGCGATGCAGTGTTCTTCGGCCCGGACACGTATCGCTTCGCCCAGGCCATCGAAGCGCAATTGCAGCAACGGTTTTCGCCGATCAGGCGCGCGGTGGATATCGGCTGCGGCAGTGGCGCCGGGGCGGTGCTCATCGCCAAGGCGCGTCCGGATGCCCAAGTGGTGGCGGTCGACATCAACCCGCAGGCGCTGCGCCTGAGTGCGGTCAACGCCGAGCTGGCCGGGGCCAGCAACGTGTCGGTGTATCACAGCGATCTGCTCGCCAGCGTCGAAGGCCAGTTCGACTTGATCATCGCCAATCCGCCGTACATGAACGACCAGCAACAGCGCGCCTATCGTCACGGCGGCGGGGCGCTGGGGGAGGGTTTGTCGGTGCGCATCGTGCGCGAGGCGTTGCCGCGTCTGGAAGTCGGCGGCACGTTGCTGGTGTATACCGGCGTGGCAATCGTAGCCGGTAAGGATCCGTTCCGCGAGGCGGTCGCGCCGCTGCTCAAGGGCGAGCGTTTCGGCTGGACGTATCGCGAGCTCGATCCGGATGTGTTCGGCGAGGAATTGCTCAAGCCTGAATATGAGCGCGCCGAGCGCATCGCCGTGGTCGCGCTGACGGTAACCCGCGAGCAGTGACCGACAGAGGGGCCACTGCTCGCGCGGTGGCCTTATCGATTTCTGATGCGTGAGAGTGTCAGCAGGCAAACCCCTACCAGCATCGCAGCCCCGGCTACCAGCAGCGGAGAAGGGCGAATTGGCTGCCGCGAAATTCGCTCGACACGCCCGGCGAGGGATGCGCGCACCGGCGCAGCAGCTTCCGCCAGATAGGGCAATTCCTCGATTTCCAGGCGTAAGCCGTCCGGCATTACCAACGTCAGCCCCTCAATCGTGCCGGCAATCCTGTCCGGATAAACCGGCTCACCGGTCGGGTCGAGCTGGTCGTAGAAGAACGTCTGTCCTTCAAGCCAGCCGACGGCGGTCTGCAATTCAGGTCCCAGGTAATACTTTCCATCGAGAAAAAAGCCAGAGAATTGCGGCGCGCGCTCGACGCTCTCAATGCGATAGCGCTGACCTGGTTTCATACCGGTTTCTGGGGCGATCATGGGGGTTCCTCCATTATTGGTAAGCGATAGAGGAGCGCGTGCGAAGCGTGGTTCCATCGAAATGAGCAACGGCCGTTTCGCCTGCTTTTGCAGTCGCGCCGGCATTACCCAAAAGTAGGGCAAGACAGTTTTTCACAGTTGAGGGTTCACTATCGGTTACAAAGTGTGGCTAAAATGCCACCCTTTCACCGAGCGCCCGGAAACGGCGCGGGCCAAGGACGCGCCCTGTGCATCAAGACCGCTGCATAAGACGCTGGGCCCCAGGCCGCCACGCGCGCAGTTTGTTCACTTTTGACGTGTGACCCTTTTCCGTGAAACTCATCATTGCCGCTGTTTATGTCATCTCCATTGCTTACGTTCACCTGCGTGGACGCGTGCGCCACAAGCTGGGGCGGCAATTGAGTGACCACTCGACGTTTCTCGCGCCGATCAACTGCTTCCTGTACCTCTTTTCGAAAATGCCGAACAAGCCGTATCTGAACCCGGCGGATTTTCCCGATCTGAGCCCGTTGCAGGCCCATTGGCAAGAGATTCGCGAGGAAGGCCAGAACCTGCTGCGTGCCGGCGAGATCAAGCGCTCGAACCAGTATGACGATGTCGGCTTCAACTCCTTCTTCAAGACTGGCTGGAAGCGCTTTTATCTGAAGTGGTACGGCGACAGTCACCCGTCGGCAATGAAGCTGTGCCCGCGCACCACCGAACTGGTGCAAAGCATCGGCTCGATCAAGGCGGCCATGTTTGCCGAGCTGCCGCCGGGCTCGAAGCTGGTGCGCCATCGCGATCCGTATGCGGGTTCCTATCGCTATCACCTGGGGCTGGATACGCCGAACGATCCTGGCTGTTACATCAACGTCGACGGTGAGAACTATCACTGGCGCGATGGCGAAGCGGTGATGTTCGACGAGACGTTTATCCATTACGCAGAAAACACCACGGATCAGAACCGTATCATTCTGTTCTGTGATATCGAGCGTCCGTTGAAATACCGCTGGGCCGCTGCGTTCAATCGCTGGTTCAGCCGCACGGTGATGTCGGCGGCGGGCGCGCCGAATGATGCGGGGGACAAGACCGGTGGCATCAACCGCTTGTTTACCAAAATCTACAAGATCCGCTTGCGCGGCAAAGAGCTGAAGAAGCGCAATCGCACGCGCTATTACCTGGAGAAGTGGGCGATTTTTGCGGCGTTGCTGGCGATCTTTATTCTGATCTGAAGATTTGCGGTGTCAGTACCGGCCTCTTCGCGAGCAGGCTCGCTCCCACATTTGATTTGGGTGGACGCAAATTCCTTCATCCAACCCAATACCACTGTGGGAGCGAGCCTGCTCGCGATTGGCCCTGACATTCAAATCACTTCTTCCTGATTCACCGATTATTCCCCAGACGCCTTCCGAGTCTTCTTCGCCGGCGCCGCCTTGCTGGTAGATTTGGCCTTCGGCTTGGCCGGGGCCTTGCCACCAAGACTGCGTTTAAGCAGCTCGGTCAGGTCGATAACATCGGCCGTCTTGCGCTCTTCTTCGCCAGTGGCGGTCTCGACATCTTCGATCTTGCCTTCGTGGGCTTTCTTCTCGACCAGCGCCATGATCTTGTCTTCGAACTCGTCCTTGTAATCCTCCGGCGTCCACTCCGCGGTCATGTCTTCAACCAGACGTTTGGCCATGTCCAGCTCACCCTTGGCCAGTTGCGGTTTGGTCACTTCACTGCCCAGGGCCAGCTCATCGAGGCCGCGTACTTCCTGCGGCCAGCGCAGCTTGACCAGAACCAGCGCCGACTCCAGCGGCATCAGCGCCGCCAGGTATTGGCGCGTGTGCAGGACGACGCGGGCGAGGGCGACCTTATTGGTTTTGCTCAGGGTTTCGCGCAGCAACGCGTACACCTTGCCGCCGCGTTTGTCCGGCGCCAGGTAGTAGGGTGTGTCGATGTTCTGCAGCGGAATCTGCTCGGCGTCGACGAACGAAAAAATGTCGATGGTCTGCGTCGAAACGGGGTGCGCGGAGCGGATCTCTTCCTCGCTGAGCACCACGTACCGGCCCTTTTCGTAAGCCACGCCTTTGACAATATTTTCTTTGGTGACTTCCTTGCCGGTGACCTTGTTGATGCGTTTATAGCCCACCGGGTCCATGCTGCGGCTGTCGAGCCAGTCGAAGTCCACGCCTTGGGACGACGTCGCTGAAACCAGCGCCACGGGGATGTGTACCAGTCCAAAACTGATTGCGCCTTTCCAGATTGCCCGAGCCATGACCTGTCCTCCGAGTGATGATCAGGTGACCCGTGGCGCGGCGAGAAAGTTTCCAGTGATTGCGCGGGCTGACAGAGTTACGGTCAAGCCGTGTTACATGTTGTTTAAGGCGCAAGGGTTAACAAATCCGAACCCACGGCGTAGCGTGGGCTCCAAGGCTCTAGTCCACGCACATCGAGAGGCATTTCTCATGAACCGGTTTCTGATTGGCATCGCCGTCCTGGCCCTCAGTGGCGGTCTGGTTCATGCCGACGTCGTGCTGGCGCAAAGCCCCACCGGCAATAGCAACAATCCCTACAACAGCCCGATCCGCCGGGCCAATCCCAACAGCATGCAGGGCACCCAGCCCAGCGCTCCACCCCTTCGCGGGCCGAATACCGTTCCGGTACCGCGTCAGCCGACCGTGGAAAATCGCGGCATCGGCAACGGCCAGCCGATTCGCTCGGTACCGAGCAATCCGCCGACCTTCATTCCCAACCCGCCCTCACGGGGCACGGCAGCAACCGTTGACCGGCAGGACTGAGGTTCTGTCAGCCCTTCACACGAACATAAGGAATCGTGCATGTTGCGTAAAACCCTTCTAGCCACCTGCTGCGCCGCCGCGCTGATCAGTGCCCCGGCGTTCGCCGCCTCGCCCAAAGAGCTGAAAAGCGAACAGGGCATCCTTGAAGTCAGCACCATTGCCCAGGGCCTGGAACATCCGTGGGCGCTGGCGTTCCTGCCTGATCAGAAAGGCATGCTGGTCACCGAACGGCCGGGCCGTCTGCGCGTCGTGAGCAAGGACGGCAAATTGTCGGAGCCGATCAGCGGCGTGCCACAAGTCTGGGCCAAAGGGCAGGGCGGTCTGCTCGATGTGGTGCTGTCGCCGGACTTCAAGCAGGACCGCATGGTCTACCTGTCCTACGCAGAGGGCGGTGGCGAGGGCGGCAAGGCCGGCACCGCGGTAGGGCGCGGACGACTTTCCGATGACCTGAAGACCTTGAAGGACTTCAACGTGATCTTTCGTCAGGAACCGAAATTGTCGGTGAGCAACCATTTCGGTTCGCGCCTAGTGTTCGATCGCGACGGGTATCTGTTTATCACTCTGGGTGAAAACAATGATCGCCCGACCGCGCAGGATCTCGACAAGCTGCAGGGCAAGGTCGTACGCATCTTCCCCGACGGCAAGGTGCCGGACGATAACCCGTTCGTTGGCCAATCCGGGGTTCGGCCGGAAATCTGGTCGTACGGGCTGCGCAACCCTCAGGGCGCGGCGCTCAATCCGTGGACCGGTACGTTATGGGAGAACGAACACGGGCCCCGTGGCGGCGATGAAGTGAACATCATCGAGCGCGGTAAAAACTACGGCTGGCCGTTGGCGACCCACGGTATCAATTACTCGATGCAGCCGATTCCCGAGGCGAAGGGTAAAACTGCCGAAGGCACGGTCGCGCCGCATCACGTCTGGGAGAAGTCGCCCGGTGTTACGGGCATGGCGTTTTACGATGCCGATCGCTTCAAGCCTTGGCAGCACAACGCGTTTATTGGCGCATTGGTGTCCCAGGAACTGATTCGCCTGCAATTCGATGGCGACAAGGTCGTGCATGAGGAGCGTCTGCTGGGTGAGTTGAACCAACGCATCCGCGATGTGCGCCAGGGACCGGATGGCTATTTGTATGTGCTGACAGACGACGAGAATGGCTCGTTGTACAGGCTGGGGCTGAAATGATTGCGTGCGGTGAGTGATCCGACGCCTTCGCGAGCAGGCTCGCTCTCACATTGAAATGCAGTATCCCTGTGGGAGCGAGCCTGCTCGCGATAGGGCCCGCGCATTTTGCGCCGACGTCGAGCAGTCCCGCATTTGGCCGAACCGCCACCCCATTGCCTTGTTATAGTTCGGGCCTTATTTTCCAGCCCGGTAAAGGATCACTGCCATGACTCAATACTCCGCCTTCAGCGTCGAACTGGCCGATAACATCGCCCATGTGCAGATCAATCGCCCGGAAAAGATCAACGCGATGAACGCGGCGTTCTGGAGCGAGATCATCGAGATTCTCCAATGGATCGACGACACCGACGAAGTGCGTGTGGTGGTGTTGAGTGGCAACGGCAAACATTTTTCTTCCGGCATCGACCTGATGATGCTGGCTGGCGTCGCCAATGAACTGGGCAAGGACGTGGGCCGCAATGCACGCCTGCTGCGGCGCAAGATCCTCAACCTGCAGGCTTCGTTCAACGCCGTCGACAATTGCCGCAAACCGGTGCTGGCCGCCATTCAGGGCTACTGCCTGGGTGGGGCGATCGATCTGATTGCCGCTTGCGATATGCGTTACGCCGCTGAGGACGCGCAGTTCTCGATCAAGGAAATCGATATCGGCATGGCCGCTGACGTCGGCACGTTGCAACGGTTGCCGCGAATCATCGGAGACGGCATGCTGCGCGAACTGGCTTACACCGGTCGCACCTTTGGCGCCGAGGAAGCGCGCAGCATGGGCCTGGTCAATCGCGTCTACAGCGACAAGGACACGTTGCTCGAAGGCGTGTTCGAGATTGCCCGCGACATCGCTGCCAAGTCGCCGATTGCCGTGACCGGCACCAAGGAAATGATCAGCTACATGCGCGACCATCGCATTGACGACGGTCTCGAATACGTTGCCACCTGGAACGCCGCCATGTTGCAATCCACCGATCTGCGCGTGGCCATGGCCGCCCACATGAGCAAACAGAAACCCGAATTTCTGGATTGAGTTAACCATGATCTCTCGCTGGACCACTGCAGTACTCGACACCGATCAACCCGGCGGCTGGGCCGTGGCGCGCAGCCCGGAAGGCTTTCTGTTCGATGACAACGGCGCGCTGTTCCCGCGCGAATGGCTCAAGCGCCAGGACCTTGTGGTCCTTGCCGAGCACGGCATTGGTCATCTCGACGGCGAACCGGTGTATCTGCTGGAGTTGCGCAGTGTCAGCGATGTACCGGGTTGCGGCTGGAAAGGCCTGCGAGCGTTCATGCTCGAGGGCGATCACACGCTGTACAAAGTCCTCGGTTATGCCGCGCAGATCGGCACTTGGGCGCGCGAGCATCGCTTCTGCGGCAACTGCGGCCAGCCGATGACGCAGGTGCCGCGCGAGCGGGCGATGTATTGCCAGCCGTGCGATCTGCGCAGCTATCCGCGCATTTCACCGAGCATGATCGTGCTGATCACCCGTGGCGACGAAATCCTCTTGGCGCGCTCGCCGCGCTTCGTCACGGGGGTTTACAGCACCTTGGCCGGTTTCGCCGAGCCGGGGGAGTCGGCTGAGGATTGTCTGATTCGTGAAGTGCGCGAAGAAGTGCAGATCGAAGTGAAGAACATCCAGTACATCGGCAGCCAGTGCTGGCCGTTCCCGCATTCGATGATGCTCGGCTTCCATGCCGAATACGCCGGTGGCGAGATTGTCTGTCAGGAAGACGAGATCGAAGACGCCCAGTGGTTCCACGTGCATGAACTGCCGCCGTTGCCGGCGTCACGTTCGATAGCCCGTTACTTGATCGATGTCTACGTGGCGCGGCGCTTAGGCCACGCTGAACCAGTGTTGCCAGGCTAGGCGCACGGTCAGGCCAAGCACCACGGTGATGAATACCGGACGAATGAATTTGGCGCCGCCGCTGATTGCCGTGCGTGCGCCAAAAAAGGCCCCGACCATCACCGACAGGCCCATGCACAGGCCGATGATCCAGTCGACCTGACCGGAGAAAATGAACACCGACAGCGCCGCGATGTTGCTGACAAAGTTCATGCTCCGTGCTACGCCGCTGGCCTTGACCAGATCGATCGGGTACAGCAGCAGACTGCTCACTGTCCAGAACGCGCCCGTGCCGGGACCGGCCACGCCATCGTAGAAGCCGAGGCTGAAGCCCTGGGTCGACTGCCATTTCTTTTTGATTGGTGCGTCGCTGTCCAGCGGCGCTTTCGGCGTGCCACCAAACAACAGATACACACCACAAGCGAAGACGATCACCGGCAGCATTTTGTTCAGCCATTCGGCCGGCAGGTAATGGGCAACCACCGCACCCGTGAGCGCGCCGACCAGAGTGCCGACTATTGCGTGGGTCCACTGTCGCGGATGAAACAGTTTGCGTCTGTAGAAAGTGAAGCTGGCGGTTGCCGAGCCGAAGGTCGAACTCAGCTTGTTGGTGCCCAGCACCAGATGCGGCGGCAGGCCCGCCGTCAGCAGCGCCGGCGTGGTCAACAGACCGCCACCACCCGCGATGGCATCGATGAAACCGGCAAGGAAGGCAACGGCAGCCAGAATGGCCAAAGTGGTGAGGTCAACGCTGAGTTCGAAAGGCATGGAGTCGGCTTATTCGGCAAGGCGCAGAACGTGAGCTGCGGGGAGGGCAGTCATGTTACCTGTATCCAACTGTTGCGGCGAGCCGCAGGGCCTATTCGCGAGCAGGCTCGCTCCCACAGATGCGGTGCCGTACTCACAATCAATATTCACCGCAAAACCATTGTAGGAGTGAGCCTGGTCGCGATGGCGGTTTGTCAGACGTGAAGACGTCACAGACATACCGCTATCGCGAGCAGGCTCACTCCAACATTGAATCGGGGTAGGCTTTAGAGGCCGAGTTCACTCAGCCCCGGATGATCATCCGGCCGGCGGCCCAGCGGCCAGTGGAATTTGCGTTCGCTTTCCTTGATCGGCATGTCATTGATGCAGGCGTAGCGCTGGAACATCAGGCCGTTGTCATCGAACTCCCAGTTTTCGTTGCCGTACGAACGGAACCAGTTGCCGGAATCGTCGTGCCATTCATAGGCATAACGCACGGCGATACGGGTATCGGAGTAGGCCCAGAGTTCTTTGATCAAACGATAATCCAGTTCCTTCGCCCACTTGCGGGTGAGGAATGCCTTGGCCTCTTCGCGGTTGTTGGCGAACTCGGCGCGATTGCGCCATTTGGTATCGAGGGTGTAGGCGAGCGAAACCTTTTCCGGATCGCGGGTGTTCCAGCCATCTTCGGCAAGGCGCACTTTTTCGATGGCTGAAGCGTGGTTGAACGGGGGCAATGGCGGACGTACCTGGGCTGCAGTCGACATGTTCAATCTCCTGATTCATTTAATGTATGAACAACAAGTCCGGCTTGTTAAGCGTTACAGGCCCAATAACTTTCGCGCCATCCATTGCGCATTATCGGCGGCACTGTGATCACCCATCACAAGCGCTACGGTAATGGCGCCTTCAATCAGAACCAGCAACTGTCTGGCCAGCAGTTGCGGATCCTCGGCGCCATATTCGGTACACAGCTCGCACACGTAGTCGAGCAGCTTCTGTTTGTGTTCTTTGGCCACCAGCCGCACCGGGTCCTGTGGATCGCCGGTTTCGCCGCTGGTGTTGATAAAGGCGCAGCCGCGAAAGCCATCCGAGTCGAACCAGCCCTTGAGCACGGTAAACAGGTTGAGCAGGCGCTCGGCCGGGGTTGCAGCTTGGTCGACAGCGTTTCTGAACCAGCTCATCCAGCGTATGTCGCGTCGCTGAAGGGCCGCGACCACCAGCGCGTCCTTGTCGGCAAAGTAACGGTAGATGCTTTTTCTGGAGACGCCGGCGGTTTTCACCAGGAGATCCATGCTGGTGGCAGCGATGCCACTTTTGTAGATCAACTTTTCGGTGACATCCAGAATGATGTCGCGTGTTTCGTTGCTGATTGATTCGTTCATGTGGCGAACAGTAGAACGGTTGTTCTCCTTGGTCAAGCGGATATGTGTTGCGTCTGTGAAATGGCTTTCGCGAGCAGGCTCGCTCCCACAGGGGAATGCATTTCAACCGACACTGACAAGACCCGGCGCAGACGATGGTGTAAGCTCTCAAACTCTTCGGAATCGAACCTTGCGAGCCTTATGCCGTTGCTTTTCAAACGTTCTCTGCTGCCCAAACTGCGCAGCTTCGCGCTGACCGCCGAGGCGGTGAGCATTCTGTCCAGTGCTGCCGAATTCCGACGCTGCCTGCTCGAGCAAATCGCCGCAGCGACCCAGCGCATCTACATCGTCGCGCTGTATTTGCAGCAGGACGAAGCCGGCCAGGAAATCCTCGATGCCCTGCACGCTGCCAAACTCAAGCGTCCCGAGCTGGAAATTGCCGTGGTGGTTGACTGGTTGCGCGCCCAGCGCGGTCTGATCGGCGCGGGCAAGCAGCCTGGCAACGCCGCCTGGTATCAGGACATGACCCGCACGCATCAGAGCGAAGTGCCGATCTACGGCGTGCCGGTGCAGACCCGCGAACTGTTCGGCGTGCTGCACCTCAAAGGCTTCGTCATCGATGACAACGTGGTCTACAGCGGCGCCAGTCTGAACAATGTCTACCTGCACAAACTCGACAAATACCGCTTCGACCGTTACCACGTGCTGCACAGTCGCGAGCTCGCGGATTCGATGCATCATCTGGTCAAGCATGGCCTGATCGAATCGAAAGCCGTGCATCGCCTCGACCTGCCGAACCTGCCGAGCACGCGCAGCCTGCGCAACGACATCGGCGACCTGCGCAGTCGCCTCAAGTACGCGACCTACGATACCGGCGCCGGCAGCACCAGCAGAGAAGGGCTGTCGGTCACGCCACTGCTCGGCGTCGGCAAGAACAATCCGCTGAACCGGGCGATCCTCGAACTGATCGCCAGCGCACAAAAGCAGCTGACCATCTGCACGCCGTACTTCAACCTGCCGCTGGGTGTGATCCGCGAGATCAACCGTGCACTGGCCCGCGGCGTGAAGATCGATATCGTGGTCGGCGACAAGACCGCCAATGACTTCTACATTCCGCCGAGCGAGCCGTTCAAGGTGATCGCCGCGCTGCCGTATCTGTACGAGATCAGCCTGCGCCGCTTCGCCAAACGCCATCAGCACAGCATCGACAGCGGCCAGCTGAACCTGCATTTGTGGCGCGATGGTGACAACACTTATCACCTCAAGGGCATGTGGATCGATCAGCGCTACACCTTGCTGACCGGCAACAACCTCAATCCGCGGGCGTTCCGTCTGGATCTGGAAAACGCGCTGCTGATCGACGACCCGCAAGGCGAATGGCTGGAGCCACGGGCGAAAGAGCTGGAGAACATATTCCGCCATACCACGCGGATCGACAGCTTCCAGACCCTGGAGACACTGCCGGATTACCCGGCAGGAGTGGCGAAGTTTCTCAAGCGGGTGAGTCGGGTGAGGATTGAGCGGTTGCTCTATCGGATTCTCTAGGGTTTGGTATTTGTAGTGTGGCGAAAACCGCTATCGCGAGCAGGCTCACTCCTACAGGGGAACGCATTCCAATTGTAGGAGTGAGCCTGCTCGCGATAGGGCCCTGACAGGCGCTGAAGATTCAGTTCAGACCCAGCTTCCCGCGCATCATCGACAAATCCTCCGCCAGCGTGTTCACCGGCCCGACCAGCGCCTTGCGGTCGTTGTCCTTCACTTTGTCGTAGGTTTCAAAGCCGCCATCCGCGGTCTTGTACTTGGCGAGGATCTTGTCGACCGTGGCGAAGTTCTTGTCGACTTTCGCTACAAATGCCTTGTCCTGCTGTTCGACCTGCGAACGGAACAGATCGACTATCTTCTTCGCGCCGTCGATATTGCCCTGGAAGTCGTACAGGTCAGTGTGGCTGTAGCGATCTTCCTCGCCGGAAATCTTCGTCGCCGCGACTTCTTCCAGTAGCGCAGCAGCGCCGCCGACGACTTTCTCCGGCGGGAAGGTCAGGCCGGCGACACGGGTTTGCAGGTCCTGCACGTCCTTGTTCAAACCGTCGGCCAATGCATCCAGACCCTGGGTGGATTTCTCCGCGAACAGCGAATATTCGATCCGGTGGAAACCGGTGAAATCTTCAGCCTTCACACCTTTCTCGTGATCATCGACGCGCGAATCGATGGACGCATCGAGATCGCTGAACAGTTCTGCAATCGGCTCTATCGACTCGTAATAAACCCGCGTCGGCGCGTAGAGCTTCTGCGCGGTGGCGAGATCGCCTTTCTTCACCGCGTCGGTGAACTGCTGAGTGTGGCTGGCCAGCTCATCGAGCTTCTCGGTGACGTAAATCTTGTAGTCCGACACCGGCCCCACCAGATCCAGCGGCGCAGTCGCGGCGAACGCCGACAGCGGGGTGTTGAGCAAACCAAGGGTCAGCAGTAACGCGAGTGGCGTCTTTTTCATGGGGCGGCTCCAGTGTCGGTTGGGTGTCATGCGCTTTTGTTGTGGGAAGTGGCAGCCAGTAACGAGCGACCGATGAAGTCGTCATCGCCGGTAACGCCGGGCAGGGTGAAGAAGTAACCGCCGCCGACCGGTTTGAGATATTCCTCGAGCGGTTCGCCGTTGAGGCGGGTCTGCACGGTGATAAAGCCTTGTTCCAGATCGGCCTGGTAGCAGATGAACAGCAGGCCCATGTCGAGCTGACCGTTCTTGTTGACGCCGTTGGAATAGTTGAACGGCCGGCGCAGGATCAGGTTGGCCTGGGTCGCGGCGGTGCGCGGATTGGCCAGCCGAATGTGCGCGTCGAGTCTGGTCAGCTTGCCGGCCGGATCCTTGCTGTAATCCGGCACTTCGCTTTCCGTGTGGCCACCGATGGGCGCGCCGCTGCTCTTGACCCGGCCGAGAATGCTTTCCTGCTCCTGCAAAGGCGTGCGATCCCAGCGTTCGACAAAGTTGCGGATGATGCGCACCGCTTGATAACTGCCATGGGCAGCCCACGCTGGCTCATCACTGCCCGGTTGCACCCAGACGATGCAGTCCATGGCCTTGGCGTCGTTGGAATCGGGGTTGGCCGAGCCATCGCGAAAACCCAGGAAGTTGCGCGCCGACTGCGCCGGTACGCCGGGTTTGGCCGGGGCTTGCGGCGGTACGCTGCCTTCTTGTTTCCAGCGCACCAGCAGCAGATCGGGGAGGTTCTTGACGATGTCGCGCAGGGCGTGAATGTTGGTGTCGGCGGTGTTGGCGCAGAACTGCAGGCTCAGGTCGCCATGGCAGCAATCGGCATCCAGCGCATCGTTGGGGAAACCGACCATGCGTTGCAGGCGCTTGGGTTTGGCCGCTGCCAGACCGAAGCGCTCGTCGAACAGCGAATCACCGACGGACACGGTGATTGTCAGGTTGTCCGGGGTGACCACCGGGCCGAGGATGCCGGAATCCGGCGGCGGCAGTTTCGGATCAATCTGCGCCACCGGGCCGCCCTTCATCAAAAACGCGATGCGTTCGTTCAGCGTGCGGAACAGTCGCTCGAGATCTTCGCGATCGGTCGCCAGCACATCGAACGCCACCAGCATGCCCGAGGCCGGGCGCGGGGTGACGATGCCGGTCTGGTGCACGCCGTGGAAATCGTGGCGGTCTTCGGTCTTGTCGCTGCTCGGCGCTTCGGTGACTTGCGCGGGCGCTGCGGCCATGGCCGGGCAGCTCAGGGCTGATCCGGCGAGGGCGACACCGGCGGCGCCCATGCCCATCAGCACGCGGCGCCGTTGCAGGTTGAGAGGTTCTGAATCGTTCATCGGGTGGTCTTCTGCTTACAGGCCGGAAAGGCCGAGGGCGGGGTCGATGCCATCCAGTGCCGTGGCCAGAGCCTTGGCTTTGGCGGCGATCTGCTGGCGTTGCGCGGAGGTCACGGCGTCGTAACTGACGTAGCCGTCGGCGGATTTCAGTGCGTCGAGCTGGCTGTCAAAGTCGCCCAACGCCTGGTCGACTTTCGCCAACACGTCTGCTGCGGATTTGCTCAGCATCGGCCGCAACAGGTCGACGACTTTGTGCGCGGTTTGCCCGTTGGCGGCGAAACCGTTGAGATCGCTGTGGCTGTAGCGTTCTTCTTCGCCGCTGCCAGCGCGCACGTCGGCGAGGCTGTTGAGGTTGCGCACGACGATACTCACCAGTTGCTCCGGCGGCAGCGACTGCGCGAGCAACTGCTGCTTGAGCGTGGTGACGTCAGCGAGCAGGCGCTGGGCAATCGGCGCAACGTCGTCGAGTGTGCGCTGCTGAAACAGGGCATATTCGAGTCGATGGAAACCGACAAAGCCCGGATCCTGCTCGCGCTTTTCGAAATAATCGGCGCGGGCATTGATGTGATTGTCCAGCTCGGCCAGACGCTGCGCCGCCGGCGCCAGACGCTGATAAGCAGCACGCGCCGGCAGGTACGCGGCTTGCGCCTGAGCAAGATCGCCACTGGCTAGAGCCTGATCCAGGGCTGTCACCGCTTCGATCAAGGCACTGCCCTGAACGGCCAGATACACGCGAAATTCCGACAACGGCCCGACGAAAGCCACCATCGACGGTTTGGCCTTGGCGGCGGCGTCGGAAGCGGCCGTCGGCGTCACGTGCAAGGTGCCGCGCGGGTTGCTGAGCAAGCCGCAGGTGATCGCGTAGTCGCCCGGTTGCAGGTTGGCGTTGATCACCTGGCTCAGGCCCGGTGCGATGTTTTCCCGCTCTTCGACCACCAGCACGCCGTCGAGAATTTCCCACTCGACCGCACGCTCGGAGCGGTTGACGATGCGGAAACTGGCGCGGCCGGCCGGCACGGTCAGCGCATTCGGCTCGCAACTGTGCGGGTGGATGTTGACGACGATTTCGCCGTGGTTGTGCTGACGATTGGCGGCGGCGATGTTCGAGGCGTACCAGAACAGCCCGCCGGCGCCGATCATCAGCACTACCGAGCCGGCCAGCGCCCAACGCAAGGCACGCGGCGGCGAGGCCTGAGGGATTTGATTGTCAGACATGGGTGGCCTTATTGGCTGGAAACGGAAGTCGTTGACGGCGCTTGGCGCGGCGCGGGCATAAAAAACATCACCAGCGCCAGCAGCAGATAAATCAGGTAAGCGCCGAGGGTGCTGACGGTCGGCGCATCCTGATAACCGAACATGCCGGCCAGCACCGAGCCCAGCGGGCCGTCCATCGGCAGCGTCGCGCTGACGTCGAACAGCACCGTTTGCAGGTGATTCCACAACCCGGCTTCATGCAGCGCCTGCACCGAGTTGGCGAGGATCCCGGCGGCGACCACGAGGATGAACAAACCGGTCCACTTGAAGAACGCCGACAGATTCAGGCGCATGCTGCCGCTGTAGATGAGGAAACCGACGATCACCGCCAGGATCAGGCCGAGCAGGGCGCCAATCGGCGCGCCCGGGCCCTCGCTCTGCTGGAACACCGCAAGCAGGAAAAACACCGTTTCCAGGCCTTCGCGAGCGACAGCGAAAAAGACCATGGCGATCAGCGCAATCACCTGATGCCGGGAGGCCGTCAGCGCCTGATCCAGTGAGGCTTGCAGCGAATGCTTGATCGACCGCGCGACCTTGCGCATCCAGAACACCATCGAACTGAGAATGCCCACCGCGACCAGGCCAACCACGCCCTCGAACAGCTCCTGCTGCTTCTGCGGGAATTCGGCACTGACCAGTTCCAGGCCACCACCGACCAGCAGGGCGAGGGCGGCAGCGAGGAAAACGCCGATCCATACGGCGGGCATCCATTGACCGCGGCCGGTCTGTTGCAGGTAACTGGCAATGATGCCGACGATGAGCGCGGCCTCGATGCCTTCGCGCAACATGATCAAAAAGGGAACGAGCATTTGGTAGCCACAGCAATTTAGTTAGGTGGCTAAGTTGTAACATAATGACACTCATTCCCAAATGGCATTCATTGACATTTAGCTGAACCTCAGCTGAACGAAACACGCAACCCTGTAGGAGTGAGCCTGCTCGCGATAGCGGTCTGTCAGCCAAGGAGATGTGACTGATACACCGCTATCGCGAGCAGGCTCACTCCTACAAGGGATTTGTGTTGGGTCAGAGAGGCTGGGTTAAGATGCCCATCACCCAAAAAACAACAAGGCTCACCTCGCTCCATGGCGGACAAAGACACCATTGCCATTCCACTGGTGCGCGAAGCACTGCTGCAGAGTTGTGCGCCGGGCGCGGCCACGGATGAGGCGTTGAGCAAGGTCGGCATTGCTCCGGCTCTGTTGGCATCCGACGCGGGCAGGGTGCCGGCCTCGCAATACGCCAAACTCTGGCGCCTGTTGGCCCGGCGCGGTGATGACGAGTTCTTCGGCATGGACCCGCGCAAGCTCAAGTCCGGCAGCCTGGCGTTCCTGTGTCGCAGCGCCATGGCGCAACCGACGCTGGCGGCAGCGCTGGACACTGGCCTGAATTTCCTTTCGTTGATGCTCGAACGCCTGCCGGCGCAACTGGTGCATCAGCAGAGCCTGGCCGAAATCGTCCTGCTCGAAGACGATGCCGACCCACGTCGTGCGTTCACCTATTTCACTTACTGGATGATCGTGCACGGCGTAGCGTGCTGGCTGGCCGGGCGGCGGATTCCGATTCTGGCGATCGAACTGCGCTGCGCCGAACCGGATTTCACCGACGACTACCGGGTGATGTTTTCGGAGAACCTGCGTTTCGAACGTCCGCGTACGCGAATGATTTTTTCCGCCGACTGCCTCGACCTGCCGATCAAGCGCAGCGCCGAAGAGCTGAAGCGCTTTCTCGCCCAGGCGCCGGCGAACATTCTGGTCAAGTACCGCGACCCGGACAGCCTGGCGAGCCGGATCAAGCAGGATCTGCGGCAACTGCCCGCCGAGCAGTGGCCGGAAACCGAAGCGCTGGCCCAGCAATTGTGCATGTCCGCCTCGACGTTGCGCCGGCGCCTGGCCGAGGAAGGGCAGACCTATCAGGGGCTCAAGGACAGTGTGCGCAAGGAACTGGCAATCACCTGGCTGGCAGAGCCTTCGATCAGTTTTGTCGAGATCGCCACCCGACTGGGCTTTGCTGATGCCAGCTCGTTCTACAAGGCGTTTCGCAAGTGGTCCGGCTCGAACCCGGGGCATTACCGCACGCTGATCCTGAATGAGGTCGTCTGACCCGACGCCTTCGCGAGCAGGCTCGCTCCCACACTTTGAAATGCGTTCCCCTGTAGGAGCTGCCGAAGGCTGCGATCTTTTGATCTTGATCTGGATGGTGAAAATCAAGATCGACAGATCGCAGCCTCGTTGCGCTCGTCAGCTCCTACAGGGGATGCGGCGCTAATCCCTTGGCCAAACCAGTCAGCCACTTTGATAATTTTGACCATTGCCCCAGGTCCCGCGCGGCGCGACTATCCCTGTGTTGTTTACGGTTCCCAGCCTAATAAAAACACCGAGGGATTCTGGCAATGCGCGATTACTTGTCTGCCACCGAACAGTTCGATTACCAGCACATCGTCAATGCGTCGCTCAGCGGCACGCTGGCGGCACTCAACGCCTGCGTCGAGTGTTGCGACCGCCACGCCTTGCCCGGTCGCATTGCCTTGTTCTGGGAAGGTCGCGACGGTTCAAGTGCGACTTACACCTTCACTGACCTGCAAGACAAAGCCGCGCGTTTTGCCAATTTCCTCCTCGCCCAAGGCGTGCAAAAGGGCGATAAAGTCGCCGGGCTGCTGCCACGCAACGTCGAATTACTGGTCACCGTTCTTGCCACCTGGCGCATCGGCGCGGTGTATCAGCCGCTGTTCACCGCGTTCGGCCCCAAAGCCCTTGAACATCGCCTGAACAGTTCCGGGGCGAAAGTTGTGGTGACCGATGCGGTCAATCGGCCAAAGCTCAATGAGGTCGGCGAGTGCCCGACCATCGTCACGGTTGGCGGCGTGAAAGGTCAGGGCATTGTCCGTGGTGATTTCAGTTTCTGGGCCGAGCTGAGCAACTATTCCAATGTCTGCGCACCGGTGCTGCTGACCGGCGAAGACCCGTTCCTGCTGATGTTCACTTCAGGCACTACGGGTCCGGCGAAAGCGCTGTCGGTGCCGCTCAAAGCGATCGTCGCGTTCCAGAGCTACACCCGCGATGCGGTGGACCTGCGTCCTGAAGATGCGTTCTGGAACGTCGCTGATCCGGGCTGGGCCTATGGCATTTATTTCGGTGTGACCGGGCCGTTGGCGCTGGGTCACCCGATCACCTTCTACGATGGCCCGTTCACCCTCGAAAGCACCTGCCGGGTGATCAACAAATACGCCATCAGCAACCTCACCGGCTCGCCCACTGCCTATCGCCTGCTGATTGCCGGGGGAGAGGAGTTCGCCAGATCGATCAAGGGCAAGCTGCGCATCGTCAGCAGCGCCGGTGAACCGCTGAATCCGGAAGTGATCCGCTGGTTCGCCGACAACCTCGACGTGGTCATCCACGACCACTACGGCCAGACCGAACTGGGCATGGTGCTGTGCAACCATCACGGCCTCGAGCACCCCGTCCATGTTGGCGCTGCCGGTTTCGCTTCGCCCGGCCACCGCATCGTCGTGCTCGATGAGCAGTACAACGAGCTGGGCGTCGGCCAGCCCGGCATTCTCGCCATTGACCGCCCGCAGTCGCCGATGTGCTGGTTCGGCGGCTACGAAGGCGCGCCGACCAAGGCCTTCGTCGGCGACTACTACCTGAGCGGCGACACCGTCGAATGGAACCCCGACGGCAGCATCAGCTTCGTCGGCCGCAGCGATGACGTGATCACCACCTCGGGCTACCGCGTCGGCCCGTTCGATGTGGAAAGTGCGCTGATCGAACACCCGGCCGTGGTCGAAGCGGCGGTCGTCGGCAAACCCGATCCGGAACGTACCGAACTGGTCAAAGCCTTCGTCGTGCTGAGTGCGCAGTACCGCGCCGCGCCGGAGTTGGCCGAAGAGCTGCGCCAACATGTGCGCAAGCGTCTGGCCGCGCATTCGTACCCGCGTGAAATCGAATTTGTCAGCGAATTGCCCAAGACCCCGAGTGGCAAATTGCAGCGCTTTATCTTGCGCAACCAGGAAATCGCCAAGGCTCAAGAGGCCGCGGCGCACAACGTTTCAGCTTGAATCCAAGGAAACACTGTCATGCAGATCGAGAACAAGGTTTTTATCGTCACCGGCGGCGCGTCAGGCCTCGGTGCTGCCAGCGCTGAATTGCTGGTCAGTGCCGGCGCAAAAGTCATGCTGGTCGACATGAACGCCGAAGCCGTCGCCGCTCAGGCCCAGCGCCTCGGTGCGCAGAGCGTCGTCGCCGATATCAGCAACGAAGCCGCCGCCGAAGCTGCTGTGCAGGCGACCATCGCCGCATTTGGCAGCCTCAACGGCCTGATCAACTGCGCCGGCATCGTTCGCGGCGAGAAGATCCTCGGCAAGAACGGCCCGCACGCCCTTAGCAGTTTTGCCCAAGTGATCAACGTCAACCTGATCGGCAGCTTCAATATGCTGCGTCTGGCCGCGGCGGCCATTGCCGAGAGCGAAGCCAATGCTGACGGCGAGCGGGGGGTGATCATCAACACTGCCTCGGTCGCAGCATTCGATGGCCAGATCGGCCAGGCTGCGTACTCGGCGTCGAAAGGTGCGATCGCCAGCCTGACCCTGCCCGCCGCCCGCGAACTGGCGCGCTTCGGCATTCGCGTGATGACCATCGCACCGGGCATCTTCGAAACGCCGATGATGGCCGGCATGACCCCGGAAGTGCGCGACTCATTGGCCGCCGGCGTGCCGTTTCCGCCGCGTCTGGGCAAGCCCGCCGAATATGCCGCGCTGGTACGCCACATCATTGAAAACAGCATGCTCAACGGCGAGGTGATCCGTCTCGACGGCGCCTTGCGTATGGCCGCCAAGTAAAGAGGTATCCGTCATGACTATGTCCAACGATCCGATTGTTATCGTCAGCGCCGTCCGCACACCGATGGGCGGTTTTCAGGGCGAACTGAAAAGCCTCAGCGCACCGCAACTTGGCGCGGCGGCAATCAAGGCGGCGGTCGAACGCGCCGGTGTCGCCAGTGACGCGGTTGATGAAGTGCTGTTCGGCTGCGTACTGCCGGCCGGCCTCGGCCAAGCGCCGGCACGCCAGGCTGCGCTGGGCGCCGGGCTGGATAAATCGACGCGCTGCACCACGGTCAACAAGATGTGCGGCTCGGGCATGCAGACCACCATCATGGCCCACGACATGCTGCTCGCTGGCAGTGCCGATGTGGTGATTGCCGGTGGCATGGAAAGCATGTCCAACTCGCCATACCTGCTCGATCGTGCCCGCGCCGGTTATCGCATGGGCCATGGCCGCGTGCTCGATTCGATGTTCCTCGACGGCCTCGAAGACGCCTACGACAAGGGCCGGCTGATGGGCACCTTCGCCGAGGATTGCGCCGAGACCAACGGCTTCAGCCGCGAAGCTCAGGACGCTTTCGCCATCGCCTCGACCACCCGCGCACAACAGGCGATCAAGGACGGCAGCTTCCACGACGAAATCGTCCCGCTGACCGTCACCGTCGGCAAAGAACAGGTGGTGATCAGTAACGACGAGCAACCGCCAAAAGCCAAACTCGACAAAGTCGCCTCGCTGAAACCGGCGTTCCGCGAAGGCGGCACGGTCACGGCGGCCAACTCCAGCTCGATTTCCGACGGCGCCGCGGCGCTGGTACTGATGCGCCAGTCCCACGCGCAGCAACTGGGCCTCAAACCGCTGGCGGTGATTCACGGCCATTCGGCGTTTGCCGACACCCCGGGCCTGTTTCCCACCGCACCGATTGGCGCGATCAAGAAACTGGTGAAGAAAACCGGCTGGGCACTGGATCAGGTGGATCTGTTTGAAGTCAATGAAGCGTTCGCGGTGGTCGGCATGGCGGCGATGACGCATCTGGAGATCCCCCACGACAAGCTCAACGTGCATGGCGGCGCCTGTGCGCTGGGCCACCCGATCGGCGCCTCGGGCGCGCGGATTCTGGTGACGCTGCTGGCGGCACTGCGGCAGAAACAGCTCAAACGCGGGATTGCAGCCATCTGCATTGGCGGCGGCGAAGCCACGGCCATGGCTGTGGAATGCGTTTACTGAAGGCATCCCCGATCAACTGTGGGAGCGAGCCTGCTCGCGAAAACGTCGTTTCAGCCGGCACATGCGTGACTGACACACCGCTTTCGCGAGCAGGCTCGCTCCCACAGAGTTCTATGTCGTACCCAGATTTGAAGGAATCACCATGATCCCCAACGAAGACCAACATCAGATCCGCGACATGGCCCGGCAGTTTGCCGAGGAGCGGCTCAAACCGTTCGCTGCCGAGTGGGATCGCGAGCACCGTTTTCCCAGGGAAGCCATCGCCGAGATGGCCGGCCTGGGCTTCTTCGGCATGCTCGTACCGGAGCAGTGGGGCGGTTGTGACACAGGCTATCTGGCCTACGCCATGGCCCTGGAGGAAATCGCCGCCGGCGACGGTGCCTGCTCAACGATCATGAGCGTGCACAACTCGGTCGGCTGCGTGCCGATTCTCAAGTTCGGCAATGACGACCAGCGCGAGCGCTTCCTCAAACCGCTGGCCAGCGGCGCCATGCTCGGTGCCTTTGCATTGACCGAACCGCAGGCCGGTTCCGACGCCAGCAGCCTGAAGACCCGTGCGCGGCTGGAAGGCGATCACTACGTGTTGAATGGCTGCAAACAATTCATCACCTCCGGGCAGAACGCCGGTGTCGTGATCGTGTTTGCCGTGACCGACCCGAGCGCCGGCAAACGTGGGATCAGCGCGTTTATCGTGCCGACCGACTCGCCTGGCTACAAGGTTGCGCGGGTCGAAGACAAGCTCGGCCAACACGCCTCCGACACCTGCCAGATCCTCTTCGAAGATGTGAAAGTGCCGGTCGCCAACCGCCTCGGCGAGGAGGGCGAGGGCTACAGGATCGCCCTGGCCAACCTCGAAGGCGGCCGCGTCGGCATCGCCTCGCAAGCCGTCGGCATGGCCCGTGCCGCCTTCGAGGCCGCCCGTGATTACGCCCGCGAGCGTGACACCTTCGGCAAGCCGATCATCGAGCATCAGGCCGTGGCGTTTCGCCTGGCGGACATGGCCACGCAAATTGCCGTCGCCCGGCAAATGGTGCATTACGCAGCGGCCTTGCGTGACAGCGGCCAGCCGGCGCTGGTCGAGGCGTCGATGGCCAAGCTGTTCGCCTCGGAAATGGCCGAGAAGGTCTGCTCCATGGCCTTGCAAACCCTCGGCGGTTACGGTTACCTCAACGACTTCCCGCTGGAACGCATCTACCGCGACGTGCGCGTCTGCCAGATCTACGAAGGCACCAGCGACATTCAGCGCATGGTTATTTCGCGCAATCTCTGACAAGGAATTTTCTTCATGACTTACGAAACGATTCTGCTGGAAACCCGCGACCGCGTCGGCCTGATCACCCTCAACCGGCCGCAGGCGCTGAACGCGCTGAACGCGCAACTGGTCAGCGAAGTGAACCACGCCCTCGATGCGCTCGAAGCCGATGCGCACATCGGCTGCATCGTCCTCACCGGCTCGAAAAAAGCCTTTGCCGCCGGCGCCGACATCAAGGAAATGGCCGAGCTGACCTATCCGCAGATCTACATGGACGATCTGTTCAGCGACAGCGATCGCGTCGCCAACCGGCGCAAGCCAATCATCGCCGCGGTCAACGGTTTTGCCCTCGGCGGTGGCTGCGAACTGGCGCTGATGTGCGACTTCATTCTGGCTGGCGACAATGCCAGATTCGGCCAGCCGGAGATCAACCTCGGCGTGCTGCCAGGCATGGGCGGCACCCAGCGCCTGACCCGCGCGGTGGGCAAGGCCAAGGCCATGGAAATGTGCCTGAGCGGGCGCATGATCGACGCGGTGGAAGCCGAGCGCTGCGGCATCGTCGCGCGAATCGTGCCGAGTGATGAACTGCTTGATGAGGCGCTGAAAGTCGCAGCAGTGATCGCCGGCAAATCGCTGCCGATTGCGATGATGATCAAGGAGAGCGTCAACCGTGCGTTCGAGGTCAACCTGACGGAGGGCGTGCGTTTCGAGCGCCGGGTGTTCCATGCGGCGTTTGCGACGCAGGATCAGAAGGAAGGGATGGCGGCGTTTATTGCCAAGCGTGAGGCTGCATTCCAGGGCAAGTGATTGGCTGTCCGGGCTGGTGCTTTCGCGAGCAGGCTCGCTCCCACATTGGACTATGGAGACTCCTGTGGGAGCGAGCCTGCTCGCGAAGCTTTTAAAGGCCCACTCACTAGCGCTAGTCTGTTGACCTTCTTGCACATCAAGAGCGGAGGTCAACATGCGTATCGGATTTATCGGGCTGGGTTCCATGGGCAAGGGCATGGCTGCCAACCTGCTCAAGGCCGGCCATGAAGTGCGGGTGTGGAACCGCAGCCATCCTGCCGTCGAACAACTGGTCAGCCAGGGCGCAACGGCCGCAGGCGATCCCGGCGAAGCCTTCGATGCTGAAGTGGTGATCAGCATGCTCGCCGACGACGCGGTGACGCGCTCGGTGCTGATCGACAGCGGCGCATTGGCCTCAAGCAAGCCGGGGCTGATTCACCTGAGCATGGCCACGCTGTCGGTCGAGTTCATCAAGGAGCTGGCAGCGCTGCATGACAGCGTCGGCGCCCAACTGATTGCCGCCCCGGTATTTGGACGCAACGATCTGGCCGAGGCCGGCAAGCTCAACATCGCCGTCGGCGGTCCGGCCACCGCGCTTGCCCGGGTTCAGCCACTGCTGGATGTGATGGGGCAGAAAACCTGGCCGATGGGTGAAGACCCGGTCAACGCCGCCATCCTCAAGATCGCCACCAACATGATGCTGATCAGCGCCATCGAAGCCACCGGCGAAGCAATGGCGTTGACCCAGAGTTATGGCGTGGGCAATAGCGATTTCGTCGAGTTCATTACCAACACGCTGTTCGCGGCACCGGCCTATAAGGTCTACGGACCGAAGATTGCCGCGCGGGAGACTGAGGGGGCTGGGTTTACCTTGCGTCTGGGTTTGAAGGATGTTGGCCTGGCGCTGAAGGCCGGCGAGCCGAATCATGTGCCGTTGCCGGTGGCCAGCGTGTTGCGCGATAACTTGCTGGATGCGGTGGCGTTGGGCGAGGGGGAAAGTGATCTGGCGGCGTTGGGGGTCAGGGCGATTCGGCGTTCGGGGCAGGAATAATGTGTGAAACCTTCAAAAGCCCCTCACCCTAGCCCTCTCCCGGAGGGAGAGGGGACTGACCGCGCGATATTGGCGAATTACGCCGACCTGAAAGGTTGACGCTGAATCCGTAACCGACTCGGTCTGCTCCCTCTCCCTGGGGAGAGGGGACTGAACGGGCGATATTGGCGAATTACGCCGACCTGAAAGGTTGTCGCTGAATCCGTAACCGACTCGGTCTGCTCCCTCTCCCTGGGGAGAGGGGACTGAACGGGCGATATTGGCGAATTATGCCGACCTGAAAGGTTGTCGCTGAATCCGTAACCGACTCGGTCTGCTCCCTCTCCCTGGGGAGAGGGCTGGGGTGAGGGGAAGGGGGGCGACACCATCACAACTGGTAGTTCTTCAGATCCCGCGCAATCACCATCCGCTGTATCTCGCTCGACCCTTCATAAATCTGGGTAATCCGCGCATCGCGGTAATACTTCTCGACCGGATAATCCTCGAGATAGCCGTAACCGCCATGAATCTGAATCGCCGAAGAACACACTTTCTCAGCCATTTCCGAGGCAAACAGCTTGGCCTGTGATGCCTCGGACAAGCACGGTTTGCCCGCCGTGCGCAGCCGCGCTGCATGCAGGATCAGCAACCGCGCGGCATTGATCTGCATGTGCATGTCAGCGAGCAGATTGGCAATGCTCTGGTGCTCGATGATTGGCTTGTCGAATTGCACGCGATCCTTCGAATAGGCCAGCGCCGCTTCAAAGGCCGCCCGGGCAATGCCCAATGCCTGTGCCGCGATGCCGATGCGTCCGCCTTCAAGGTTGGACAGGGCAATGGCCAGGCCTTTGCCACGCTCGCCGAGCAGGTTGGCCTCGGGGATGCTGCAGTTGTTCAGCGTCACCGCGCAGGTGTCGGAAGCGCGAATGCCCATTTTGTGTTCGGTGCGATCGACGATGAAACCCGGCGTATCGGTCGGTACCAGAAACGCCGAAAGGCCTTTTTTGCCGAGATCCGGATCAGTCACCGCAAACACGATCGCCAGTTTCGCCCGTTTGCCGTTGCTGACAAATTGCTTGGCGCCGTTGATCACCCATTGGCCGTCGCGCAGTTCGGCGCGGGTACGCAGGTTGTGCGCTTCGGAGCCGGCCTGGGGTTCGGTCAGGCAGAAGCAACCGATGGTTTGCCCGCTGGCCAGATCGGCCAGCCAGGTCTGCTTCTGTTCGTCACTGCCGTAGTTGAGCACCGGGCCGCAGCCGACCGAGTTGTGAATGCTCATGAACGCGCCGGTCGCGCCGTCACCGGCGGAGATTTCCTCGACGGCCAGTGCATAGGCGACGTAATCGACGTAAGTACCGCCCCATTCCTCAGGCACGACCATGCCGAGCAAGCCCAGCTCGCCCATTTTCGCCACCAGGGCGTCGTCGATCCAGCCGGCCTTTTCCCAGGCCTGGGCATGGGGCGCAATCTCGCCGCGGGCAAAATCCCGGGCCATGTCGCGGATCATCACTTGTTCTTCAGTCAGTTCGAGATCGTGCATGGCTCAGCTCCCGCTCTCATCAAAACCATGGAAGAAACTCGCCACCTGCGCAGCGTCCAGTCCGGCGACGGTCGGCGGGTTCCAGCGCGGTGACTTGTCCTTGTCGATCAGCAGGGCGCGCACGCCCTCGATCAGGTCGCCCCGGGCAAACCACTGGCGGTCCAGGTGCAGTTCCAGAGCAAAGCAGTGCTCCAGGCTCAAGTGCCTGCCACGACGGAGCATTTCCAGGGTCACGGCCATGGCCAGCGGCGAGCGGGTTTCCAGCAGATCTGCCGTGGTCAGCGCCCATTCATGGCTGTCGGCGACGGTGACGGCGCGCAATTGCTCGATCATGCTCGGCACGTCGGGCAGCGCAAAGAAGTGGTCGATGGCCGGGCGCAAGGCTTCGAGCGGCGCATCGGGCAGGGTTTGCACGGCGTGTCTGGCGAGCAGGTTCTGCAGCGACTTGAGCGGCGTGTCCTGCCATTCCATCTGGTCGAGCTTTTCATCGAGCAGGGCCAATTTGCTGCTGTCCAGATACCAGTCGGCGAGGCCGCAGTACAGCGCGTCGGCAGCGCGAATCTGCACGCCGCTGACGCCCAGATAAATCCCCAGCTCACCGGGAATGCGCGGCAGGAAGTAACTGCCGCCGACGTCAGGGAAATAACCGATGGCCACTTCCGGCATCGCCAGACGGCTCTTCTCGGTGACTACGCGCAGATCGGCGCCTTGCACCAGGCCCATGCCGCCGCCGAGGACAAAACCGTCCATCAAGGCCAGCACCGGTTTGCGGTAGTGATGAATCGTCAGGTCGAGGGCGTATTCCTCGACGAAGAAATCTTCGTGCAGCGTGTCGCCGCTCTTGTAACTGTCGTACAGCGAACGAATATCACCGCCGGCGCAGAAGGCCTTTTCACCGGCACCGCGCAATACCACGGCGTGCACTTCAGCGTCAGACGCCCAGGCATCGAGCTGCTGTTGCAGCAGACGCACCATGTCGAGGGTGATTGCATTGAGGCCCGCAGGGCGGTTGAGGGTCAGGTGGCCGATGTGGTTGCGCACCTCGGCCAGCACATCGTTTTGCATGGCATCCATGGACGGGGTCCGCCGGGATGAAGCCTGAGCTGTCATCAGTAACTCCCTGCTTTTATTGTCTTTATTCGAAAAGCCCGCGCGCGGGCGTTAGCGGATCGTAACAGTGCAAATTTGCCGTGTACAACGGGGATATCTGCAGGGGGAATCTGCGTTTTTACATGCCTCGAAATTGCGCGGTTATCTGAAGGTTTCGCTGATGCTGCGGCGTTTGGCGTGCAGTTCGCTGGCGTGGATCAGGCGTTCGAGGTCTTCGGGGGTGACGTCGATGAAAGCTTCCATGTCCGCCAGCGCCCGTTTCAGGTCTTCGGCGGTGATCGCCTGGCTGTCGACCGGGACCACTGGTGGGGCCGGATCGGCGGGGCGTTTCGGGTAGCGGATGCGGGTCAGGTTGTTATAGGCCAAGGCGCTGGCGAGCATGCACAGGGCACCGAGCATCACCGGCTCCATGGCTTTCCAGTCCATGGCGATGGTCGCCGGATCGGCCAGCACCAGCGTCAGTGCCAAGGCGCCCGCCGGTGGATGCAGGCAACGCAGCCAGCACATCAGGATCACCGCCATGCCGGCGGCGAGGCAGGCGCTGCCCAGCGTTCGGCCGAGCACGTGGGCCACCAGCAAGGCGACCACGCCGGCACACAGGTAGCCGCCGAGAATCGACCACGGCTGGGCGAGGGCGCCGGAGGACACCGCGAACAGCAACACCGCCGAAGCGCCGAGCGGGCCGATCAGATGAAACGCGACGTCATGCCCGAAAACCTGCGCGCACATCCACACGCTGACCAGCGTGCCCAGGCTCATGCCGATGGCGGCACGGCTCCATTCTGTGGGGCGGGTGTTGATGGCGGCGGGCAACCAGCGAGCAAGCATGTAGAACTGATCCTTTGCAAAAACCGGGACAAAAAAAAGGACTTGTCCGGCATATCCGGAAAGCCCTCGAAGGTTCCAACATTGGGGGAGGAACGCGCGTAGTTTGCCGATCAAACTCGATGCTGACAAATTCATATAAATGCACTTTTAGTGCACTATTTTTGCATTGAAGCAGTGCGACGCGCGCTGATGAAGCATAGATAACCGCCCAGTGCCGCCAATCCGCTCAGCGCATAGAACATGCTCGGCGCAGGTGTGTGCATCAGCAGAAACCCGCAGATGACCGGGCTCGCGCCGCCACCAAGGGCGGCGAGGTTCTGCGCGCCGTAGTAGCTGCCACGCAGCGCCTCCGGGGCGAGGGTGTCGACGAACAGGAAGTCGGCCGGGTAAATGATCATCTCGCCCAAGGTGAAGATGAACATTGCCACGCACCAGCCGAGCAGGCTGTCCGCCATGCTGAAACCGATCAACCCGGCGATGAACAGCGCGGTGCCACCGGCAATCCAGTGACGCAGGTGTTCGCGGCTGAGCCAGCGACCGACCTGGTACTGCAGCAGGATCACCGTGATTGCGTTGCACGCGAGCAGGGCGGCCATGGTGTCGAGCATCTGTTGCTGGTTATGGGTGACCAGCAGGTATTGCGACAGGTAAAGGGTGAAGCGCCCGTGCACCAATGTGCTGAGCAGACAGCCGAGGGTGGACAACACCATCGTGCGGTCGTTTTTCAGGATCACCAGGGTGTTGAGGAAACTTTGCGGCGCGCTGCCAGCAGCGATCGGACGGGCATCCCTGGTCGCGCCGAGCAGGAGAAAAATACTGCCAATGGCAATTGCGCCGGCAACGATGAAAGGCGCGGACGGCTGCACTCCGGCAATCACCACGCCGAGCATCGGGCCGACGGCGTAGCCGATGTTGGTCAGCGTGTAATTGAGGGAAAAAGCCTTGACCCGCTGGCCCACCGGCAGCTGTTCGCTGAGGATCGCCTTGCTACCGATGAGGAACAGCGCCGACGCGGTTTCGCTGATGATCAGCACCACGGTCACCAGATACAGGTTCTGCGCGAAGGTCAACAGGATCAGGCCGATTCCGCTGGAGAGCATGCTCAGGATCAGCAACTGGCGCTTGTCCAGCTTGTCGATGATGTAGCCGCCGTACAGCGACAGCAGCGTGGCGCTGAACACGGCAATGCCCAGCAGCAGGCCGACATCCTGCGGGTTGAGCCCGAGCTTGTTGCTGAGGAACAGCGTCAGCAGCGGACTGACCAGAGCACGACTGACCACCACGGTCAGCGAGCTGATCATCAGCCGGCGAATGAACGGCGAATAGATGGCCACGGAAGGGGAATGTCCTTATTCGGGAAGCCTGGGGCAAAAAGCTGATCCACCATCGCCCCCTTGTAGGAGTGAGCCTGCTCGCGATGGCGGTGGGTCAGCCTCTGAATGTGTCGAATGGTACACCGCTATCGCGAGCAGGCTCACTCCTAAAGGGGGTGTGTACACACGATTATCACTGACCACCGCTAATCCAATGTGGGAGCGAGCCTGCTCGCGAAGGCGGCGGATCAGTCACCTCCGATGTCGCTGACGAGCAGGCTCGCTCCCACAGGGTCTGTGCACCTCACAATTACCACTGACTCCCACCGGGGCAGCTCAAGCCACATCCGAAGCCGCCGCTCTCTGCCGCAACGTGATCGGCAACCTGCACGATTCGCCGCGCCCCATCGGGAAATACTGAAACCCGTTGCGCGCCAGGCGTTCGGCGTCGTACAGGTTGCGGCCGTCGAAAATCACCGGGCTGTGCAGACGCTGTTTGATCAGCTCGAAATCCGGGGCTTTGAACTGTTGCCATTCGGTGCAGATGATCAACGCATCGGCGCCGGCCAGTACCGATTCCGGCGTGCCCATCAACATCAGTTTTGACTCGTTCGGATAGAGCTTCTGCGTTTCCAGCATGGCCTCCGGATCGAACGCACGCACGCTGGCACCGGCAGCCCATAAGCCCTCGAGCAGCACCCGACTCGGCGCGTCACGCATGTCATCAGTGTTGGGCTTGAACGCCAGGCCCCACAGGGCAAAGATCTTGCCGCGCAAATCGCCCCGGTAGAAGGCATTGATGCGCTCGAACAGCTTGTGCTTCTGGCGCTGGTTGATCGCCTCGACCGCTTGCAGCAGATCACTGGAGCAGTGCGCCTGCTCGGCACTGTGAATCAGCGCGCGCATGTCCTTGGGAAAACACGATCCGCCGTAGCCGCAACCCGGGTAAATGAAGTGATAGCCGATCCGCATATCGGCACCGATGCCCTGGCGCACCGCTTCAATGTCCGCACCCAGATGCTCGGCGAGTTCGGCGATCTGGTTGATGAAGCTGATCTTGGTCGCCAGCATGCAATTGGCGGCGTATTTGGTCAGCTCGGCGCTGCGCAGATCCATGAACAGGATGCGCTCATGGTTGCGATTGAACGGCGCGTACAGATCGCGCATCACGTCGCGCACCTCAGCGCCTTCGCAGCCGATGACGATACGGTCCGGCCGCCGGCAATCGGCGACGGCAGAGCCTTCCTTGAGAAACTCCGGGTTGGAGACGATATCGAACTGCAGCAAACGGCCGATCTTGATCAGCGCCTTCTCGATGTGGCTGCGCAAGGCATCGCCCGTGCCCACCGGCACCGTGGATTTCTCCACCACGATCAATGGCTGCTCACGATGCCGGGCAATCGCGTCGCCGACCGACAGCACATAGCGCAGGTCCGCCGAACCGTCCTCGCGTGACGGCGTCCCCACCGCGATAAACGCTACCCGCCCATGCAACACGGCGCGTCGTTCATCGGTGGTGAATTGCAGGCGATTGGCATCCAGCCCTTCACGCACCAGGTTTGCCAGGCCCGGCTCGAAAATACTGACGTGCCCCTCGCGCAGCTGCTCGATTTTCTGCGCGTCGACATCCATGCACACGACCTCGTGCCCCACCTCGGCCAGCACCGCCGCTTGCACCAGACCGACATAACCACTGCCAAACACCGTGATCTTCATGCCGCACTCCTGCCTGCAGTTCCATGCATTGAAGATAAGAGCGCGATGTTTCAGTTCGCCTACCGTGCGGATGAGCCCGCAAACGGACCGTTCGGGGAATGCCCGATTGACTTTTGCGGCCTCGAACGGCAGGTTGTCGGCCTTTCGCGGCAACCCCTTTGATTGAGTCATGCCGTTTTTTGCGTTTCATTTCATGCATTTATTGTTTTTGTTGAATCGTTTTTTATTTCAAGGCCGTTTCGTTTGAGTGATTTGTCGAGTACCCAACCCGCACCGTCCACCAGTAATCCACTGACCGTTTACCTGGCGCGACTGGCGCCTTCCAGCCAGTTGACCATGCGTTATGTACTGCAAGACGCCGCCGACCGCCTCGGTTTCGAAGACGTCGATATCGAAGAGATCCCGTGGCACGGTTTGCAACCGGAGGACGTGGTGGCGCTGGTCGCCGCGTTGCGTGCCGACGGTTACGCACCGAACACTTCGTCCCTGTATGTGAACGCCGTGCGCGGGGTGATGAACGAAGCCTGGCGCATGAGCCTGATCAGCCAGGATCACCTGCTGAAAATGCGTTCGGTCAAAGGCATTGCCGGCACGCGGTTGTCCCAGGGCCGCAATCTCAAGCGCACGTTGATTCACGAACTGATGGAAGTCTGCGCTGCCGACCCGCGCCCGCAGGGCCTGCGTGATGCGGCGGTGATTGCGCTGCTGTACGGCACCGGCATGCGCAAGTCGGAATCGGTGGATCTGGATCTGAGTCAGGTCGACTTCCACGAACGCAGCCTGACCGTGACCGGCAAAGGCAACAAACAGCTGATCAAGTACGCGCCAGCCTGGGCGTTTGCCAAGCTCGACGCCTGGCTGGAACTGCGTCGCTCACAGCTCAAGGAAGGCGAGAGCGACGATGCGTTTCTGTTCAACCGCATTCGTCGGGGCAGCCACATCACCCGCGAGCGCATCACCAAACACGCGATTTACTACATTGCCCGCCAGCGGGGAACGCAGGTCGGGGTGAAGATCATGCCCCACGATTTCCGGCGCTCGTTCATTACTCGGGTGATCGAGGAGCACGACCTGTCGATCGCGCAGAAACTGGCGCATCACAGCAATATCCAGACGACCGCCAACTACGACGTACGCGATGACAACGAGCGGCGGCGGGCGGTCGATCGCTTCGATTTGTAAGCCGAGTCAGTTTTGCGGCGGGCAGCGCGAGCCGGTGGCCGCCTGCGTGATTTGCCCAGCGAGGCGTTTGACGTTGTTCTGTTGCGCGGTCACCAGTTCTTCGATGCTCGGCCCTGAAGACGTCTGCAAGACCGAGCGACAGGTCAGCAGCGCGGCATCCGTCGCACCGAGCGGGCGCACTCGCCATTTCACGTCAATCAGGGCGTACTGACCAGGAATCGAATCGAAGCGCTGCACGTCGACGCGCACGGAAGCTCGTTGCTGGCCGACGGCACTGCTCAATTGATCGGCCAGCGCACCGCGTAACTCATCGGCAAGGGTGGCGCTCCACCAATCTGTATCCAGGATAGCGACGCCGCTGTTGCCTTGGCGGATGACAATCTGCGCGCGATCGACCTGCGGCGGCACGCTGATGCTTTCGATGGCGATGTCGGCGCCGTTGCGACTGACGCCCGGTTGCGCCGGGGTCAGCGTGTGAAAGCTGATCGGGTCGCTACGGCACGCGGTCAGCAAGGCGAACGCAGCGAGCAGGGTGATCTTCAACGGTAAAGCCATGGATGCAGCTCCTGTGCTCAATTGCGTGGCGGTCCTTTGAGGTCCAGCGGCGCGGCGTTGTCGGGACGTCCACGAATCAGCGACTCAGGATGGCGGCCAAGGTAATCCGACAGCTCACGCAACGAACGTGACATGCGCCCGAGTTCGTCGAGGGTCTCGGTGAGTTGCTCGCGCTGCGGTGAATCCTCGGCCAGGGTCGAACTGGCGGACTGCAGGGTTTTGCTGACATCGGCGAGGGTGCTCTGCACGCCCGGCAGGGTCTTGGCGTTGAACTGCTTCAGGCTTTTGCGCAGCTCGACCAGATTGCCGTCGAGGTTGCTGGCGATGCGCTCGACCGGCAGCGCGTTGATCTTGTTGACCATCGCTTCGAGTTTTTCCTGTAACTGTTCAAGGCTACCCGGGACTGTTGGAATGGTCACTGGCCGCGCCGCAGGGTCGAATGCGACTTTGGGTGCCTTGGGGTAGAAATCCAGGGAAATATACAACTGACCGGTGAGCAGGTTGCCGTTGCGGGCCTGGGCGCGCAGACCATTTTCGACGAAAGTGGCGATCAGACGCGCGCCGGTGGCCTCGTCGTTTTCGTCGCCATGGTAGGTCTTGAGAATTTTCGCGTGGGCGCGGCCCAGTCGCTGCGGATAAATGACGATGCCGACATTCACCGGAAAGGTGCGCTTGACCTCGTCGAAGTCGAGATTGACTGCCACCACCCGACCGATTTCGATGCCAAGGAACTCCACTGGCGCATCGACCTTGAGCCCGCGCAAGGCCTGATCAAAGCGCAGCGCCAGATACTGCGCCTTGCCGTCGGGCGGGGCGAGGGCGGCGGCCTGGTTGGCGAACAGTTCGAAATTCTTGTCTTCGCCCGCCGGCGTGTCGTTGGGGCTGTAGTCCGGGGCGCGGAAAGCGATGCCGCCGACCAGCAGGGTCGACAGCGACTCGGTTTTCACCGCAAAACCGTTGGCACCGACATTGATGTCGATGCCGCTGGCGTTCCAGAACCGGGTGTTTTCGGTGACGTAGGCATCGTTGGGCGAATGCACGAAGACTTCGATATTGACGCCTTTGCCGTCCGGGTCCAGTGCGTAGGAAACGACTTGGCCAACAGGAATCTTGCGGTAGTAGACCGGGGAGCCGATGTCCAGCGAGCCAAGGTCAGCGGTGTGCAGGGTAAAGCGCTTGCCCGGTTCGCCGTAGGTGATCGGCGGTGGGTTCTCCAGGCCTTTGAAGGTTTTTGCCCGAGTGTTGGCCTGGCCGATGTCGGCGCCGATGTAATCGCCCGACAGCAGCGTATCGATGCCCGAGACACCGCCAGCGCCGATGCGCGGGCGCACCACCCAGAATTGCGAATCCTCGCGGGTGAAGGCTTCGGCCTGCTTGGCCAGTTTGATCGTGGCGTTGACGTTTCTATGATCGTCGGCCAGTTCGACCTCGGAGACGTGGCCGATGACCACGTTGCGGTACCTGACTTCGGTCTTGTTGGCGGTCAGGCCATCGCCGGTCTTGAAGGTGACGGTAATCGTCGGGCCTTCCTGGAGGATGTTGTGGATCACCAGCGAAATGCCCACCAGCACCGCCACGATCGGCACGATCCATACCAGCGAAATGCCGAAACGGCGGGTCTTGATCGGCGCCTGACCGGGTGCTCGCGGCTCGTCGCTGGCTGACGACTTCATCCATGTCCTCCTTAATTGATCGGGCACTGAGCGTCAGGAACGCAAAAGCACTTCATCAATATAGAAGTGCCTTGCGATAGAGCAAATCCCCAGCCGTTTTAACTTCAGGAATATGTAAGCGCCTGTTAACCGAGCATTTCGCGCAGGCGATACCAGAACATGCCCAATGCCAGCAACGGTGAGCGCAGGGCCGGGCCGCCGGGAAAGGTCATGTGCGGCACGCTGCTGAAGACGTCCATGCCTTGGCTGTGTCCGGCGTGAATGGCTTCGCCCAACAGTTTCGCGCACCAGTGCGTGACGTTGAGGCCATGACCGGAGTAGCCCTGCGCATAGAACACGTTCGGATGCTGTTTGAGCCGGCCAACCTGGGGGAAGCGGTTGGCGGTGATGCCAATCTTGCCGCCCCATTGGTAGTCGATGCGTGCGTCGGCCAGTTGCGGGAACACCTTGAGCATTTTCGGTCGCATATACGCGGCGATGTCCGCCGGATCGCGGCCGGAATAATGGCAAGCGCCGCCGAACAGCAAGCGTCGATCAGCCGAGAGTCGGTAATAATCCAGTCCGACCTTCTGGTCACACAGCGCCAGGTTCTGCGGAATCAACCGCGCGGCGCGGGTTTCGCCCAACGGCTCGGTGGCGATGATGTAACTGCCGGCGGGCAGCACTTTGCCGCTGAGTTTCGGTTCCAGTTCATCCAGATGCGCGTTGCAACCCAGCACCAGGCTGCCGGCGCGCACTGAACCCGTGGCGCAACGCACCTCGACGGTCGGGCCATGGAGAATTTCCAGCACCGGACTCTGCTCGAAAATGCGCACGCCCAGCGACGCGGCGAGACGCGCTTCGCCTTGCACCAGATCCAGCGGATGCAAATGGCCCGAGCCCATGTCGATCAATCCACCGGCGTACACACCAGCGTCAACCACTTGCTGACGGATCTGCTCAGGGCCGACCAGCCTGGTCTCGTGGGCGTAGCCGAGCTCGTCGAGGCTGGCCTGTTCCTGCCTGAACGCAGCGAATTGCGCAGCAGTGTTGGCCAGTTCGCAAAAACCCCAGCGCAAATCGCAGTCGATGGCGTTTGCAGTGACGCGCTGGCGCACCAACTCCACCGAATCGATGCCGGCGCGCTGCAGATAACGCACGCCGTCCTGGCCTACGTAGCGGGCGAACCCCTCGACTTCATGGCCGATCCCGCGAATCAATTGACCGCCATTGCGCCCGCTGGCGCCCCAGCCGATCCGCCGCGCCTCGAGCAACACTACCGACAGACCGCGCTGCGCCAGTTCAATCGCCGTGTTGACGCCCGTGAAGCCGCCGCCGATGACGCAGACATCGGCAAGCAGATCACCGTCGAGCGCAGGGTAGGGCTCGGTCGCCCGAGCAGATGCGGCGTACCAGGAACGAGCGTGTTGTGGGCTGTGCTGATTCATTTGTTCGACTTCACTTTGCTCCACGACCGGGTCATCAGGCGCATGATCGCTTGGGGCGGGGTCGAGGAAATGTAAAGTTTATCGAGCACCGATTGCGGCGGATAAACCTCGGGATTGTTGACCAGTTCCTGATCCATGAAGGGCTTGGCCGCCGGGTTCGGGTTGGCGTAGCCGACGGTGGCGCTTACCTTGGCGATCACTTGCGGATCGAGCAGGTAATTGATGAAGGCGTGGGCCTCTTTGGCGTTGCTCGCATCGGCGGGAATCGCCAGCAGATCGAACCAGAGGTTGGCGCCTTCCTTGGGAATGGCGTAGGCGATATTGACGCCGTTCTTCGCTTCCTTGGCGCGGTTGGCGGCCTGGAACACATCGCCGGAATAACCGAAGGCGACGCAGATGTCGCCATTGGCCAGGTCCGAGACGTATTTGGAAGAATGGAAATAGGTGATGTACGGGCGGATGCTCAGCAGCTTGGCTTCGGCCTTTTTATAGTCCTCGGGATTTTCGCTGCGTGGGTCCATGCCCATGTAATTGAGAATGGCGGGGAACACTTCGTCGGCGGAGTCCATCATCGACACGCCGCACTGGCTGAGCTTCTTCAGATTCTCGGGTTCGAACAGCACGGCCCAGGAATCGATGTGGTCAATGCCGAGCACTTGCTTGACCTTGTCGACGTTGTAACCGATGCCGTTGGTGCCCCACAGATAGGGAACGGAATGCTCATTGCCTGGATCGTTTTTTTCAAGCAATTCAAGCAGTTTCGGGTCAAGGTTGTTCCAGTTTGGCAACTGAGAGCGATCGAGCTTCATGAACGCGCCGGCCTTTACCTGCCGAGCGAGAAAATGATTGGACGGCACTACCACGTCGTATCCGGTACGCCCGGCGAGGAGTTTGCCTTCGAGGGTTTCGTTGGAGTCGAAGACGTCGTAGATCACCTTGATCCCGGTTTTGCTCTGGAAGTCGGCGAGGGTGGTTTCGCCTATGTAGTCGGTCCAGTTGTAGACGCTGACCTGAGGCTCGGCGTGGGCTGTGGCGCTGAACAGCACGCTCAGCGCTACCGGGAATAGGGATTTCAATGGACGCATATCGACACCTTTTCAGTTGTTGGTTTTTTCAGGTGGTTCTCTATTGCCTGGATAACCGCTCTCGCGAGCAGACTCACTCCTACATGGGAACGCATTTCAAATGCGGGAGTGAGCCTGCTCGCGATGGCGTTAGGACAGACAGCGAGGATTTCAGACGCTCAGCAACAGGAACTCGCGCTCCCACGAGCTGATCACGCGCTTGAAGTTTTCGTGCTCGGCGCGCTTCACCGCGACATATCCGCGGACGAATTTGCTGCCCAGGTATTCGGCCACCTTCGGACTCTCTTCCATTTGCGTCAGGGCTTCTTCGATGGTGATCGGCAGACGCAGATTGCGCCGTTCGTAGGCGCGGCCCTCGACCGCCGCGCTCGGCTCGATCTTTTCGACCATGCCGATGTAGCCGCACAGCAGGCTTGCGGCAATCGCCAGATACGGGTTGGCGTCGGCGCCGGGCAAGCGGTTCTCCACGCGCATCGACTCTGGCCCCGACGTAGGCACACGCAGGCCCACCGTGCGGTTCTCTTCACCCCATTCGACGTTGACCGGCGCCGAGGTGTCCGGCAGGAAGCGCCGGAACGAATTGACGTTCGGCGCGAACATCGGCAGGACTTTCGGGATGTACTTCTGCAGGCCACCGATGTGATGACGGAACAGCTCGCTCATGTTGCCCTCGGCATCGGCAAAGATCGGCTTGCCGGTGGCGATCTCGACCACGCTCTGATGCAGGTGCATGGCGCTGCCGGGCTCGTCGCCGATCGGTTTGGCCATGAACGTCGCGGTGACGTTGTGCTTGAGCGCCGCTTCACGCAGGGTGCGTTTGAACACGGTGATCTGGTCAGCCAGATCCAGGGCATCGCCATGGCGGAAGTTGATTTCCATCTGCGCCGGGCCGTCTTCATGGATTAGCGTGTCGAGGTCCAGGCCTTGCAGTTCGCACCAGTCGTAGACGTCTTCGAACAGCGGATCGAATTCGTTGGCGGCGTCGATGGAGAACGACTGCCGGCCACTTTCAGCGCGGCCCGAACGGCCCAGCGGTGCCTTGAGCGGCAGGTCCGGATCTTCGCAGCGCTGGGTCAGGTAGAACTCCATTTCCGGCGCAACGATCGGCTTCCAGCCCTTGTCGGTGTAGAGCTGCAGGACTTTCTTCAGCACGTTGCGCGGCGACAGTTCGATCGGGTTGCCGAACTTGTCGAAGGTATCGTGGATGACGATAGCGGTCGGCTCGATCGCCCAAGGAATCACGTAGACCGCGTCAGCCACGGGCTTGCAGACCATGTCGATATCAGCCGGATCGAGCAGGTCGTAGTAGATGTCGTCGTCGACAAAATCCCCGGTTACCGTTTGCAGCAGCACGCTCTCCGGCAGGCGCATGCCGCGCTCATGCAGGAACTTGTTGGTCGGTGCAATCTTGCCGCGGGCGATGCCGGTCAGGTCGCTGACCACGCATTCGACTTCGGTAATCTTGTGATCTTTCAGCCAGGTGAACAGCTGATCGAAAGGGGCGTTCATAAAGACCTCGTTATTGGTTTTGTAGACGCCGGGGAGGGCGGGTTTCATCTTCCGCCCCTTCCCCTGTGGCGCGTTGACGACTATCTTGGGCGCGGCTTGCGATTCCATCTATCCACTTTCAGCAGCACCAAAGCGCACCAAAAGAGTGCGCAAGGTCACCCCATGACAATGTGCAATCCGCTCCAGGTACAAGCGTTCAACACCGCCGACGTGGCCGAACAAATCCGCGCCACACCGGGCTGGGTCCAGCATTACCAGCAGATGTCGCCGGGGCATTTCGCCGGGCAGATTCGCTATCTGGATCTGCAAGGCGTCGAGGTCTACGAAGAGCAGATGAACACTCGGGTCGAGCAGAATTTCAGTGCGCCATCCGGTGCCTTGGCGTTCTGTTTCGATCGCAGCGATAACGCGCTGTATCTGCTCAACGAAGAGAGCCGCAACATCTGGATCACCCCTGAGAACTACCGGGAAATTGCCGTGGTATTTGGGCCGGATTTCGTTCAAGAGCACGGTTTGCAGGTGGCAAAACTCGAAGGCTTGTTCATGGCGCCGCTTAACAGCGGACAGAACGCTCTGTTCAGCAGCTGGTTAAGCTCGATTCTCACGAAGTTGGCGCAAGCCGCTGATCCACTTGATAAAGATCGCCTGACTGAACAGCTTCTGGAAGACTGCCTGTTCATCCTCGACAACGCTCAAACCAGTCTCGATCGTGGCGGATTGCAGCGGCGCAACGAGGAACGCAAGATCATGCAGCGAGTAGGGGAGTGGGCGGCTGATTCGCCGGAAGACACGGTCAATCTGCTCGAACTTTCTCACGTTGCCGGCGTACCGCTGCGCCAGTTGCAACAGGCGTTCAAGGCCTACACCGGAATGACCCCGAGTCACTGGTTGCGCCTGCGGCGGTTGAACAGCGCGCACCGGGAACTGCTCAAACGTCGGCCCGCGGAAACCACGGTTGCCGAAGTGGCAATGCGCTGGTCGTTCTGGCATCTGGGGCGGTTTTCCAGTAGTTACCGCGCGCTGTTCAAAGAGCTGCCGAGCGAGACGCTCAAGCGCTGAGCAGAAAAAGGCTTTGTGTCCTTGGCGAAGTTAAATAGAATCAGTCTCATTTGAATTTACCTTCGCGCAGGGTCTCTTGAGATGATTGAAGCCACGTCACCGGCGGAGCAGAGCCTGCAGCAGTTGTACCGTGAACATCGCGGCTGGCTGGAAACCTGGCTGCGCCGGCGCATGGGCAATGCGTGGGATGCGGCGGATCTCAGTCAGGACACCTTTGTGCGCGTCTTGTGCAACGCGCCGCCACTGGCCGAATTGCGCGAGCCCCGCGCGTATTTGCTCACCGTCGGCAAACGACTGCTGAGCAATTTCTACACGCGACGCCATCTGGAAAAAGCCTACCTCGACGCCTTGGCGCAATTGCCGGAAGCGTGCGCGCCGTCGCCGGAACAGCGCTGGTTACTGCTGGAAACCTTGCAGGCACTGGATGAACTGCTCGACGGCTTGCCGCGTGCGGTGCGTCGGGCTTTTTTGTGGAGCCAGCTCGAGGGGCTCGGCTACCGCGAGATTGCCGAGCGCTTGCACGTCTCGGAACGTACGGTGAAACGTTACATGGCCCAGGCTTATGAGCATTGCTTGCTGGTGGAACTGTGACGCGCGTTGCCCCCAGCGATGAAGCGCGCGAAGTGGCGCGGGCGGCGGCGCAGTGGTTGGCATTGCTCGAATCCGGCGGAGCCAGCGATGAAGATCACGCCCGGTTGCAGCATTGGCGCAGCAGCGACAGTCGCCACGAAAACGCGTGGCAGAAAATTCAACAATTGCGTCAGCGCTTTGCAGGCTTACCGCCGGCGCTGGCCATGGCCACGCTGGATCGGCCGGATCCGGCGCGGCGCGCGGCGCTCAAGCGTGCCTTGGGCGTGGCGGCACTGGTGCCGGCGGCGTGGTTGATCGGCCGCGAGCTGCCGCTGGAGGTCTGGCGCGCCGATCTGCACACCAGCACCGGTGAGCGGCGCACAGTGCAGTTGGCGCAGGATTCGTCATTGCAGCTCAACACCGACAGTGCGGTAAACGTCGATTTGCCTGCCCGTCAGTTGACGCTGATGCGTGGCGAGATGGCGCTCAACGTGGCGGGAGATTCAGCCTTTATCGTCAACGCACCTTACGGGCGAATGATCGTCAGTCACGGCGACATCTCGGTGCGCCTGAATGCTCGCGACTGCCAGGTCTGCGTGCTGCGCGGCTCGATGCAATTGCAGCCGTTGCACGGCCCGACGATGGTATTGAAGCAGGGCCAACAAGTCAGCCTGCAAGCGTCTGGTGCCGGCGCGGTGACGGCATTCGATACGTTGATGCCCGGGTGGCGCGACGGCGTGATGATGGCGCAAAACCAGCCGCTGGGTGATTTCCTGCGCGAGTTGAGCCGCTACCGCCCGGGCGTACTGCGCTGGGATCCGGCGCTGGAATCGCTGCGCATCACCGGCAGTTTCCGCCTCGATGACACTGATCAAGTGCTGTCACTGCTGGCGGCAAGTTTGCCCGTCGACGTGCACACGCGAACGCGATTCTGGGTGTCGCTGGTGCCGCGTGCAGAAAAAACTGGCTGAAGCCTGTCCCTTTTTTTCGCCTCGCTGGTCATTCCAGGCAAGTGAACCAAATCGAGAGCTTCTTCCAATGCCCGCAGTATTCCCAGGTCGTTTGCGTCCGTTGTTGCAGTTGAGTCTGTTGCTGAGCCTGAGTGCCAGCCCTGTGTTGATCCAATCGAGCTGGGCCGACGACGGCAGCCGCCGCAGTTATCAGGTCCCGGCCGGTAGTCTGAGTGCGGCGCTGACGCGGTTCGCCGGTCTGGCCGGAGTCAATCTATCGGTGGACCCGGCGCTGGTCAGCGGCCGCAACAGCAATGGTTTGGCCGGTGAATATTGCGTGGAGGAGGGGTTCAGCCGATTGTTGCAGGGCTCGGGGCTGCAACTGCAACCGGTCGGCGATCAGGCTTATACGCTGGTTCCCGCGGCAGAAGGCAGCACCTTGCAGCTTGCGCCTACATCTATTCTCGGCGCGAGCGGGTCAACCGAGGCCGACGTGTTTGCCGGCGGCCAGGTTGCACGGCGAGGCTCGCAAGGGCTGTTGGGCTCCAGGGATTTCATGGAAACCCCGTTCAGCATGACCACCTACACCAGCGAAACGGTGAAGAACCAGCAGGCGCGCACGCTCGGCGACCTGATCGGCAGCGACCCTTCGGTACGCGCGACCAACCCGGCCGGGGGACGCTACGAGCAATTCACCATTCGTGGCTTCAGCCTGTTCAACAGCGACGTTTCCTATAACGGCCTCTACGGAATCTTGCCGACGTACACCATCGACATGGAAATGGCCGATCGCGTCGACATCCTCAAGGGCCCGAGCCAATTGATCAACGGGATTTCGCCACGGGGCAGTGTAGGAGGGGGGATCAACGTCGTGCCGAAACGCGCCACCGACAAGCCGATAACCTCGCTGACGGCCAACTACGCCTCGAACAACCAGATCGGTGGCGCGGTAGATGTCGGGCGGCGCTTTGGCGAAGACAATCAGTTCGGCGTGCGCTTCAACGGCGTCAAACAGTCCGGCGATACGGAATGGGATCACCAGAGTGTCGATCGCGACATGGTGGTATTCGGCCTGGATTACCGTGGCGAACGCTTGCGGCTTTCCACCGATATCGGCCACACCGAACGCGACACCGACGCACCGCAGGAACGCGTGCAAGTCGCCGCCAATGCCAAGGTGCCGAACGCCAATGATGTGCGCGACAACTATGCGCAACCCTGGAGCAAGGCGCGCACCAAAGACACCTTCGGTACGGTGAATGGGGAGTTCGATGTCAGTGATTCGGTCATGCTGTATGGCGGCGTCGGCGCGCGCAAAAGCAATCACGACTTCTTGCGCCATGCCGTCTCGGTGACTAACGACGCCGGTGATTTCAGCGTCCAGCCGCGAGATTTCACTCGCGACGAAAACGTCCGCACGGCGACCGCTGGCGTTCGTAACTGGTTCCAGACCGGGCCGGTCAGCCATGAAGTGAATCTGGCGGCCAACTACTTTTATATGGACTTCGAAAACGGCGGCGCCCGTTACGCGGCCGGGCGCAGCAACCTCTACGACCCGGTGGAAATCGCCAGACCCGGCACGCCGACCCGCAATGACGCCAAGGTCTACACCGAGAACCGCTTCAGCGGCGTGGCGTTGTCCGACACTCTCGGTTTCCTCGACGATCGCCTGTTGCTGACCCTGGGGGCGCGTTGGCAGCGGGTCAAAGTCGATGACTGGAGCGACAGCCTCAAGGGCGACACGGCTTACGATGAAGAAAAGGTATCGCCATCGGGCGGCATTCTGTTCAAGGCAACCGACAAACTCTCGCTGTACGCCAACTACATGGAAGGCCTCAGCCAGGGCAAGATCGCACCATCGACATCGATCAACGAGGACGAAATCTTCCCGCCATTCATCAGCCGCCAGATCGAAGTCGGCGCCAAATACGACGCGGGCTCATATGCGCTGACCGCAGCAGTGTTCCGCATCAAACAACCCGCCTACGAAACCAACGCCACCACGCGTGTCTTCGGCCCGAACGGCAAGCGCGAGAACAATGGCGTGGAACTCAGCGTATTCGGCGAACCGCTCAAAGGCTTCAGATTGCTCGGTGGAGTGATGTACATCGATAGCGAATTGACTCACACCACCAACGGCACATTCGACGGCAACCGCGCACCGGCGACACCGAAATACAACGTCAACCTTGGCGCGGAGTGGGACGTGCCAACGGTGCAGGGCTTGACGTTGACCAGTCGCGGAATCTATTCGAGTTCGCAGTACCTGGACCAATCCAACGACAAGGAAATCGACTCGTGGGAACGGTTCGACGTAGGCACACGCTATGCTTTCAAGCTCGACGAGAAGACCGTTACCTTGCGCGCCAATGTCGAAAACGTGCTGGATAAACGCTACTGGAGCTCGGCGGGAGCCTCGGATGACAGTGAGCCGGGATTGACGCTGTCGACGCCGAGGACGTATCTGCTGTCGGCAACCGTGGATTTCTAGTGGAGCAGGGGAAATGCATCGAACTTCGCCGATAATACGTTAACTACACTAAATGACCGTTTAGTTGAGCTATCAAAAAAGCCTCCCGATAACGTAGAAGATAATGAATCCAGCGCAACCTGTCGCACATCATCAGGTCCTTTCGTTATGAGCGATAACGCAAACGGGCCTAAAAAACTGTTATTTCTTACAGTTTTAAAATTGTTCTGAGGGGCAAAGGATAGTCGCTGCGTAATGAGCACATTCCACCAAGGAGAAAAACGCCATGACAACGTTCAGCGATGACCAACTCTTGAGCCTGACTCCAGAGCAGTTGAAACAATTGACACCCGCGCAAGTGGCCCGACGAAATGATTTGATCAACAAACCAGCGGATCAGCGTGTTATCGCGAAACATACAATTATTGAGAAAACGATCAAGCCTACGAAGTCGACAAGTGGTGAGTAAATTCTCCAGAAGTCGAATCGGGGCATTTCAAACCAGATCAGAAATCCCGTTACGGTGCGTAGCGGGATTTTTCAGTCGAATGATCGGATGGGGAATCTACGGCAATATCGGAGGTAGAGGTTTAGCGGGTGTTAACGTGGCGGTGGATTTCAATTCCCCGTGGCAACCACGACAACCTCGTAACATCTTGTTACGTGTAATGTATATTATGTTAAATCATGTATGCGTATAGCCTCAGGCTTCAGTGTCACCTGTGGCTGAAAACCGGGATTTGCCTTGAATTACCAGAATCAACCCAAATCAAGGCCTTGCATTCCCTTCCTTCGCACCTTTCGAGCTTTCAGGGGTTCCAGCGTCCGAATCCTGCAGACCTGAATACCAGAATCCCAATCTCTCCAGCCCGCCAGTTCTGTCACTGCGTTCACGCCAACAACAACCACTCTAGTAGACCGCCGAACGTTCGCCACACGCGCATATCCAGTCTACGCTTCTCGTCATGGAACGGCTGACCGCTTGGCACTTCAACCTGCCAGGATGATTCGCAAACGCCAAGGCTCAGACTCGCACGCGCCGCAGTCACCGTCCGTGGCACCCGCGTTGGCGCCAATAAGGACGCTGACAAATGGCGGCAATGCTCAGGCCGTTGCCATTCGAAGAAAAAAGCTTGAGGCACTCGTGCATCAATCGTTCACCTCTGGGCAGCCTGATTGGCAGACTGGGTTTCTAATTCACGCTCTGGGTGATAGCTATGCTCATGTCTACTCGAAAAATGGGCAGCTTCACGCTTACGGCGAGTTCGTAGGCCATGCTTTCGAAAATACTCGATGGGGTGAGAGGCCCGATTCAATATTCGTTAACGGCCACGCAGAAATCTATCTGAGCTACGTCTCTGCTCTGTTTCGAGCGCTCAGCCCAGCAGGAGGCGCGGGTCGGGAGAGAACGGATCTGCTTGAAGCGTTCAACTTGAGGATTCGTACGCAAGCTGCTCGAGGAGAGAGCGCGGACAAAACCGCCATCTTTGCTATGCCAAGCCGACCTGACAGTTACGTCGACATAGAGCACAGCGATGCGAACTGCAAGACAGCCTACAACGAGCTAAACGACAAGGACGTTCGAGTCTTCCTGAGGGCCCTCACAGCGACGCTCGACTCACAAGGTGGTTGATCGCCCTACTCGCGCGAGCGTCGCACTGTGGAAGCTGATTGGGACAGCCGGACACATGTCGAGCGCGAAGGCAGATATTTTCAGTATGTTGCAGCGACGCTTGCTCCATAGGCATCATGAAATAAAACAACAACTATAAAGGCAGTACCCATGAGCTTCCCAACCGCAACAGTTTTCGCCTTCACTCCACCGCAGTCTCAAGACTTGGATTCTGCGCCATACGGTAAGAAACTGGACAGCCAAGGAGAATCCATCTTCCAGGCGATCGGGATCTCCTATTCGATCCTGGACAGGATGATTGCCCACGATGCCAGCTGTGCGAATGCAGCGACGGAATTCTTCGTGACAGTGCTGATGAAAGACGGCTGGTCATGGGACACGTCACGTCAATTGGTGATGGAGACTGATTGGACGCATCGGATGTATCGAGCCTGGAGCGTTTTAAATGCCCAGAACCGCGAGGACGCAGTGGCGCTCGATTATGAGGTGTACCAGAACTATTGGCCTAACCTGGACTTTTGCGATGGTGGGTATGAGGCAAAGATGCAGCGTTGGATCTCTGGTTCTTTGACGGCCTGACGCGGCAAGGAATCAATCCCTGGAAGGTGAGTTGAACAGCCCGACCGTATACTTCCGGTGTGCAGAAGCCCAGGTCGACAGAAAGCAGGGAATTAGGCTGCGCGCGCCTTCGGCGGGTATCCCGATCACCTTGCTTGACCTACTCGAACAGTCTCAGCGGGGCTAGCGTTAATCTGCACCAGGCCCGTACAAGGCGACAGGTCAGTCTGGCGCTCCTATCGCACCCCGACGCTGAGCATCCCTACTTTGCTCAGTCGAGGCATACTGGACACCGAGTGACAGGACGATGGCGCTAAGGGGCCGACATTCGATTATATCCGGCCATCACCGATGGGTCATGCACCGCCAGCGTATCGCACATCCGCTCTAACCTAATCGTTGGATTCAAAAGCACAGCCTGGTGATAACACTCGATGGCCTCGTGGGCCTGACCAAGCGCTTCGGGATGCCGATCGATGCCGCGTTGGCTATGAAGCGCGAGATGATGAGTAAGAGCTACACGACCAGAATTCACCAACTGATGCGGTTCCAAGCACATGAGCCAACCGCCCTCCTTCCTCTAGAGGGACTTTGAAGGCCCGTTTAGCTCAAGGCTTTAGTCCACCGCCCACACGGCTAGCTTCCACTTGAGCTCGGTTGGCCTCTATGGCTTTCAACGCTGCCGTCCCCCCTCTCTTGGTGAGGTCAATACCGATAACCTTGATGTCCTCTACGTTGGGGAATTTCGGAGCAATAGTCAGCCAGTACTCTTGCAGTGCTGTGACCAGACCCTCAAACCGTTGTCGGCCCTTGTTAGGTGTCACCCAGGTGGCCTGGGCACCATTGCTCACAAGCAAAAAAATGCCGCAGCTTGAGCTGATGTCGCGCAGATAGTCCCCACAAAGCTGGCTCTCGAACCGCTCGAAGTGCTCTGTACCACTCCAGTTTTGCGACAGCTTCAGCTCAACAGGTACCGGTGCATAAACCTGACTGTTTTCGAACCGATAATCAGGGCGTTTGTCGTCGGCCAGCTGTTCCTCCTGCGGGATAACGTAGCGTCCTGCCGCGCGCGCCCGCAACCAGTCACCTATGAATTTGCGGATAGACGTTTCCTGGCTAATAGGCAGCAAAAGCTCCGCAATGCTCGAGTCGCTATCCTCTAAATCGTGCTTCAGGTCGAGCAGACGATCTATCGCCAGATTCCAAAGTTCACGATGGGTGGACGGAGTGCTTTCCAGCGACTCGTGGAATTCGATGACCTTGGCTGGCTCCCAAGGTAGCGTCTGCGAATCAGCGGTAGCCTTTTGCTGAGCAAAGTATGCTGTCCATGGGCGTAAACGCTCGGCGGGATGTGAGCGAGCGATTTCCTCCAGGGCGAGAAACGCTTCCTTTCCCGGCGTCTCGCGAATGAACGCGAGAAGTCCATCACGCGCGCTTTGGGCGTCGTCCCTTAAGCCTGGTGAGTACACCCCTTTGCCTGCGCGGTCGATATCATCTTCGAGTCGTACATGAGTGTGAGTCAACAGGTACAGAGACTTTGTATGCTGTACCGTTTTATAGTTCTGCCGGCTCCGGCTCACGCTGTGGCTTCCCACAATGGACGTCAGGCAGCGCATGGCAAACTCCGCCTGTTCTTCATCAGATGGCAGCGAGTTGATGCGCGCCGTTAGCGCTGGAATGGCTATCCCCGGCTCGGTTCCAACCCACACGGCATACCAGCTAGGTGCCATGTCCAGGTTGTGTTCTTCTACGGCACGTTTAGCTGCGAGACCGGCCAAGGTCTGATCATCTACCGAGGAATCCTGGACGACGCCCAATGCACACTGCAGTGCTGCAAGCGTTTTGATGGGTTTCTGCATCCGAGTTACAAGCGGGCCTGCCACTAGCGTACGTATCAACTCATCACCCGAGCGGGCTTTTCGCAGAATGTTGTTCGCGCTCGAATTCGTATCCTCCGCAGACAACTCAAACTCGACTTCGCGTAAGATAATTTCTTGAAATGGCAACGGATGAACGTTGGCAAGCTTGATAAGCCAGTCCGGGAATCCATTTAGCTCAAGCAGACCGTACCGGAATGCGAGTTGTGCCTCGGCACTAGACATTTGTAGGAAACTAGCAGGCTCTTCTTGAGCCTCAATGGCGAGACCGATCAGTCCAAATATCACCTGATACGGCGTTGAATTTGGGGGAGCCCCCTCGGAAGGCATAATCGGTTGATATCCCCGCCAGAACCCCACAGCACCTTCACGAAATGTTTGCGCCACGGTCGTGCCAAATTCGGGAATAAGTGCCTGCCAGTCCCCGTTGCTCCAAGTGTTCGTAGACATAGAGGCTTCGCGCATCCGATCCATCAGATATCCCTGGTTATGGTTCATGACGCCGGCCTGAGGACTGTTAATCAGCGCCCCATTCGCCGCAAACCAGTCTCGCGCAGCTTGCCTGTTATCTTCCTCCTCAATTTTTCGCTGGGCTGCCTCGTGCTTCCACTGAGCGTGTTTTAATTCCCATTCTTCCACTTGTCGCTCCGGTGGATGCAGCAACAATTCAAGCTTCTCGCGGAGTTCGACATTGGTCTCCGTTGCCTGTTGGAGGCGATCCGCCCAAGGAGCTGGGGCGCCATGCGCCACATAGATGTCGAACGCCATGCTGAGTGCCATCTGGCGGTCGTTAGGTTCAGTCAAACTGAAGATCTGGTCACAGGCGACGTCAAAGTTTTCCCTATTCAGCGACCAAAACGGCTGGAAGCCAATCAGCTGCCAAACGTTTACAACCGGTTCGACATGCACCCGCCCATTCCGAGCCAAGGCAACGTCGAACCAGAAAAGCCGGTAATCGAGTTCAGGCCACGTGGGCACGAGCTTTCTCAACTCTTCGCCAATCTCACGACCGGATCGCTCGTCGTGACTATGCACCTGGGCGAGTATGCTCAGAACCGCGAGAACTGACTCGTCGAACGCAGACGGCTCGCATACCTGAAGCAGACGGAGAACCGCTATACCTGCGATCTCTGCAAGCCAGCCGTACCGTATGGAAATAGTGCCGAAACCCTGCGACTCAACGGGAGGCGTGTTCAACAGTGCATTGATACCGCGAATGAAGCTGGGAAGACTTTCCAGTGGCGATTCGGCTGCCAATGATGCGAGCTTGGTAGTTAGATTGTCCCTTCCACTGTAACGCTCTTTATCCTCGGATCGCTCAAGCGCTTTCAGCAGCCATGGAAGCCAGATATCGTCCAGCGGTAAGTCATCAAGCACCTCAGCTAAGCAATCCCGGCTCACCAGCGAATCTCCTGCCAACAGCCCTGCGCGGATGTCGGCGAGATCCTGCATCGTACCGAGGTCGATCACGGCACGTATCGCCGCCACCCGGGTGTGTTTATGCACAGAGTTGAGGGCAAAATGCTTGGTCTCTGGAAGCGCACCGATCACCTCGCCCTGCCAGACCATTCTCAACAGGAACCAAGCGATGTCATCGTTGGCACCGTAGTCTGCGAGCAGTTCTTTAATGTCATTAGTGAGATCGTGGTGCGCAAACCGCTGCACGGCCGAATAGTCGGTCACCGTCCAGCTATGGGCCGGCTCGGCCAAGTGCTCGCACGCTTTGCGCAGCACTCTACGGCGCGTGCTCAGGGGTAGTTTTCCTGGATCGCCCCCCTCAAAAAATACCTCTGGCGCGAGATTCTCCAGACGTGTACAGATCCGCGTGTCTAATAATGCCAGCCATGGGAGAACGGGCCGCATGGACGGATTGATGACCTCCAGCCCGTATTGCGTTCGGAAGAACAAGTTTTCAATCTTGACCCGCGAGGCTGCACTACGGATCAGCGCGTGGAGCCATTCGGCTGTTAGGTATTCGCGGACTGTTCGATGGTGAAAACGAACCGTTCCGTAGATGCCAGGCTCGAAGATTGGCCGGCTCAGCAATGCCGCTGATTCTGTGTCGTTCCAACCCGTGAGGACGGCGCGAATTGGAATTCCAGATTTATTGGCGTCACCATCTGGAACGCGGATTGCTGAAGTCTGCCCCAAGGTACTGGCTGCTGCTATCAGACGAACACCCTCCCTGAGTCTATCGGGGGCAATGGGCTTTTGTTCCGCCCGATCTTGGTCTCGCTCTTCGAGGCGGCGATCAATGCTGCTTTGCATCAGCTCCAGGCGGGAGCCTATTTGGTTGTGCTCAAGCCAGAAGTCGACGAGTTCCAGGAAGTCCAGAGGGCGTGTGGTCAGCGACCATGCGTCCTTGCGCTCTACTGCTGCGCGAAATGCTTTGATGTCTTGGACGCCAACAGCTGTGAGGAAGCGATCAACCTGCTCCCCATGAATATCATCTAGCGTCACTAGGAGGAACGCCGTATCCGGTTGCTCCTGGCTTGGTACCGTCTGCGCAACGTTTCCAGAGCCGTCATCAGTTGTGGAAATTTCTTGCCGAGCGGCTGTTTCGAATGCAAAAGCCGTCTCGCAAAGCGCTAGATCCGTTCTTGCGCGCCATGCTGTACTTCGTCCGGTGATGAGCACGTGCATTTGGGATGCAATGTTGCGGGTCAGGCGACCAAGCTTTTTAACCGCCCGCTCAAAATCTTTCGGATCATTCAGCCGAGCCTCGTCGACCGAATCCATGAGCAGCCAGCCCTCAGATCTTGACTCGATCCAGGTCTCGAACTCTTCATGCGTCCCCACCTCAAAAGCGTCCTCAAAGTCCGGGATCACGTTCTCAATGCGAAGAAAGAATGCAAATTTGCCCTGGCTGCGGAGCTCAGATGCGACATTTCGGATTTCAGCACTTTTTCCTGAACCGGCCTCAGACAACAGAATCACTCGATTGTGGATGAGGAGGTCAGGCCAGGAGAGCTTACCTTGGCCGCCATGGCGGCCACCTAGGTCGGTGTCATCAGTGGCATCAGAAGCGAGTAGGATTTTGGAGAATGTACGATCGAGCTGAATGAAGGCGTCCGAATGCCCGTTCATATGTAAGTCCTAAACAGTTCAGGGGCAGTCCCGGCCGGGCCCGCAGAGGCCCCATCATGCTACCTGAAATATCGAGTTCTTCTAAGATGCCGCCGCAATCAAGGTGCCCAAAGCGTTCAGGCGACAATCCCATGCTCTAAACGCCTGATGAACTCAATCACCGTGTCGGTCTCGAGCCTGGTTGTGACCATGTCGGCAGGAGCTTTGCCATCAAAGGCCTTGACTGGGTGAGACATCCAGCGCATTGCCGCATCAATATCGCCGCCATACAGGCTCTCTGCTGCTTCGAGCACTTCCAGGTAACGCTCGTGTTGATCAGGGGACAAAGTGCTCATGAGAAAGTGCGCTCCGCTTTAGCTATGCCTCACGCCGGCCATGTGGCTGGGTCGAGCTGAGATTATCGTCGATTGCTTGGCAAGCGTCTGCTGCCATTTGGGAAGCACCGGCGGTGGACTGCTTCAGAGCGGCAGCGCTCGGGCTTGCACGCTTCAGCGCAAACTGTCCCCGCATCCAATGGCCTGCAGTGTCGAGATCTCGCATCATGCCCCTATATTCTTCGTGAGTGTGAAGCGCGGGCAGTCTGTCTGGCGTCACGGCGACCTTGTATGGCTGATCAATCGGCGTCGGATTGATCCTACGGCGACCATGTCTTCCTCAGACCTGACCCCAAAATGGCATTGCGGTTGGCTTCAGCGCAATTCACGATGCGTGACTCCGGCTGTCACCCATCGGTCGGAAGCCGTGAGACGGTGATAGCAACCATGACATAGAAGCTGAGGAAAGGCCGTTTTTGATTACGGCTGTTCGGGAGGGCAGTGGATGAGCCATTGGCTGGCTCTAAAACTGAAAGTTTCAGAGCACAGACAGGCCAACAAGGTGCATCGGTGCGGTCTGGGGGACGTCCGGAATCAACCGGTGCTGTTCAGGTAATCGGCCAAACGCTTGTTCAAGCGCTCACGCTCTTTCCCAGTGGCACATGACGCGATCGCTGCTTCCATTTCGGGCACCGGAGACGCACCAGGCGTGCTGACCAAAATATCGAAGCGATGCTCATGGAACTCGTAGAGGTACTTCGATTGGTTAGGTGCCAGATTACTGAATGCTCGATCAATCCACTCCAGAGCAGCGTTGAAATTTTCCAATTGGTATTCGGCGAGCGCCATGAGTCGTTGGGCAAAGGGGCCGGTAGCCAGATCGTGACGCAGCGTTAGCATAGCTTTGGCTTCGCCAGGCTTTCGCATCAGAAGCAGCAGTTCAGCATGGCGTTGGCTGTGGAAGCTCTGAGGCGGGAGTGACTCGAACAGGCGCAGCGATTCTGTCCTTTTTGATTCCGCAGATGCGGCAGCGATGCGTGATACCTCAAACAGAATATCGGCCCAGGCAAATCTGTCCTGCGGTAGGGGCAGATCATCGATCACGTGGGCAGGCATCGCTGTCACCAGCCTGCTTAGGAATTCCGGGGCTTCCCGGGAGAGGAATCTGGATACAGAAGACATCGTCTGAAGAGCCTGGGAGATGCCCAGCTCTGCAGCTTCAACGAGCATCGTTGTGATGAGAGACTCAAGCGGCATGATCAAGTCAGACCGGCGCAACCAGGTAGCCAACTCAACCGCTGCAAAAAATACTGAATGTGAGACCAGTTCACTGGCTCCTGCAGCAGTCAAAATCTTCTTGGCGATATCGGCCGCGCGCTCCTGATCAGCAACATCACCTCTTTTGAGAAGGCGCATGATCTGGATTTCAGTTTCCGGCAGAGGATGAGGCCCAGCCCTCACTACATCGAAAATGGCCAGTGCTTCAGTAACGCGGTTCAGCCGAACCAGCGCTTTTGCCTTGTGATGCTGGATTTCGGATTGTTGCTTGAGGGTCAGCCCTTTCGCCATGGCCAGCCTGTCAAAGACCTTGAACCGCTGATCAAGCATCTGCTGCGCATGGCTCAGCGAAGTGTTCTTATCGTGAAGATAGAGCTTCTCGACAGTTTCGATCAAGGCCATCGTGGCTATGGGTGACGGTTGCTTGGCGCCGTTACTGAGTAGTTCTGCATCTACCAACGGATCACCCAATAGTTCTGGTCGCACCTTCGAAGGTGCCCATACAGAGAGCATGGTGTAGATGAAAGCAGGTCGGCAGTCGCCTCCCTCAACCAGTCGCTCGATCTTGGCGCTGAGGCTGAGTGCTGCTGACCAAAACGCAAGATCGGTGCGAAGTGCCGCCGCACTCATGTAGTCGTCGAACTTATTGGTGATCAGGTCTCGATTGGACTGTGTCCACCACTGTTGACCTGAGAGGCTTGCATACACAATATCGTGCAGCCTCAGAAGCCCCGGTCGGCTCGGAGCAGTGAGGCCATACTTACGTAATGTCCTCACCAGCGCGGGAGATGAAAGTGCCATCACAAGCTTGGCGTCCACTTGTGAAGCGCCTGCCCACTCAAAGATCGCAAGCCCCTGTTCAGAGGCACTCCGTAGCCGACCTAGAAGCCGTTCTGCCAAGGCAAGACCATCGGATTCGAGCGCGCCAGGCATTTGGCAGTCCTGCTCGATCTCGTCCCAGGTCGTACCTTCGCGAACCGCTGCGTTGAGCAGGCTGATGGTAAGAGGATGTCCTCCTACTGACTGCCATATCTTGTCCCATGTCCGTGAGGGACATCCTGTCACGTCGCGGCTAAACAATTGGTGCGCATTGGATTTGGACATCAGCGGTATTTCGTGTGCATCGGCTGTAACCGCCCTGCGTGTCAACAGCACGCGGGAATCGGGGCCGCACAATGGTGAAAGGGATTTTGGATCAAGCGCATCGTTTGCATCATCTATGATCACCAAGCATGGACGGCTTTTGAGTAGGCCAGCCACGTTGCGCGCTTCTCCCATTCGTGTGATTGACACAGCATGGAGATCCTCAACCTTTCTGATATCGCCTCCCGAAAGCCAAAGCACGGTCTGGTATTGGTGCCTGTTACGGTGAGCATAAGCGGCGGCGGCATCGGATTTACCACTGCCTCCCAAGCCAGCTAAAACCACACACTTGCACGCAACAAAGAGGCCATCTAGCAAGCCGTCAACCTCTGGCCTGAGGATGCGCAGTGGGTCTGGCTGAGGCACCAGAGCCTGCGCGGCCTCTTCTTCGGAGAGCCTCGCTAGAGACGGAAGGTAATGACTTAGCTTGAGTACGGCCTCCTCATTGTCCAGGGCGTGATCGATGATCACAGCGGCGATCTCGCCCGCACCAAGTACCTTGAGGGAGCGGCCGGCCATCTCAGGCCAGCCCAGCACACTGATTTCAAAAGACTGCGAGATTTGAGGTGCTTTGTTGGCGCCAGCGAGCAAGTAGATTTCTCTAGCATGTGGTGCTTTGCTCAATGCATGGCGCACGTCCGACTGAGCTTTGACCATGGGCGGCGAGAAGTACTTTTCGAGCGCGGAGTACTCAGCAGCTTGTAAGCCATCTGGTGATACTCCATCAACCACGCCTGCAACGGGGAAGCCTCTGGGATTGATTCCTTGAGTGTTGACCGGCACATTCAATGCCAATGTCAGCACTAGCCCCCCGAAAGCCTCGAAGGATTGGCCTATCGCGCCAATTTCACTGGCTAGCCTGCTGACATAATGAGCGCGCTTGTAGGGATCCATCTTACCCATCTTCCTCAAAAATCACCCAGAGCGGGCGTGCAGAGCACTGACACAACACTTCAGCGCGAGTCATCACGGTTGGCGAGGTCAGCCTAGAGCGTTCCAGCCTCCAATGATGAGATGCTATCCGGCCCATCAAAAGAACACTAGGCGTGATCACCCTAGCGCCACCTCTAGCTGTTTTCGAGTCGCAGTGAGTTTTTCCATCATGATCAGCATCAGCAGACGATAGTCTGGCGAGGCGCGACCAATTTCCCGAAGAACCTGATTGCCTTGCTGTGTGCGAACAGCGGCTTCAAAAGGCAGACTCAACCGTCCTGCGCCTCGCTCTCTATCCTACTGTCACGCCACCGGAAGCAAATTCTGTCATCCTCGTCCATTACCCAGAGCCCAGACCAAATAGCTAGCCAGAATTGGGCCCTCACAAAGGTTGGCAGGGCCATGAGCCGTCCCAGCGCCTGCAATACAGGGCGAATACTCAATTTCCGTTCTGAGGAAGCGCAGGGTGTGTAAACGCGGTACGCAGGTAGGCCAAACCTGAATCGCCAATAAAGCGCGATCTCGCTCTTGGCAAATTTGATCGCATTGCAATTCCAGCGATTTCCCCAGCGAAGTCTCCACTCATCGCTCAGGAGCCAGCTCTGGGTCATGCAAGACGTTACGGAGTCCTGGGCAGGTAATTCAGCACCAGTTGATCGCTGGATGACACACTGCCGCAGCTGGATCTCCTCTACCGAAAATGCAATGCCATACTCCTCACCGCCCACGAATGCCTGGACGGGGACATTCGTGAGGTTCCAGACGATTGGGCGAGTGTCCACATCGCATACCGATACTTTCTCCTGATATCGAATGCCTGCCCCAATTGCTTCGAAATACAAGTCAACTTTCGCAAGGCTTTCTCCAGTTGCGCGCAGCGCCAAACGCGAGATCCGTGGCTCTGGATCTGTAGGCAGTGCAAGGCGCACCGAATACTCCAAGTGCTTGCCCAAGGGATCCCATCGCGCCCCTAGCCGGTGGCGAATAGCCCATTTTTCATGTGACGCAGCATAGGTTTTGTACAGCAAGGCTTTGGTAACTCGCTGCCAAATCCACTCTGCAGCCTTGACGACGAGGTTGAACGGAACTGGGATATCCAAGCTTATCTCCTGGTTTCACTGCTTACGGTCGATGTCGTGTGCAGTCGATCGTCGGGGCGTGCTGCTGCAGTCACCGCATCGGCATGACAGCTGATACGGTGCGCACGAATTTCCGCGCATAGATCGGCAATGGTGGGTATCGGATCAACTAACTGGTGCGCATCAAGCTACAGGCCTAAGTCGATAGCAAAGTGCTGATCGCGCATTTCTTCTGAAGCCTGGCCATCATCGAGAAGACGGCGACGCAAGCTATGAACCAGATGTAATCGCAGGGATTGGCGAATTTCAATGCCAGGGTTGAGCACGTGAAAGCGGCTAGCCCGGCCTCGAATCAACGCTCTGTGCAGCGCCTCCAGTCCCTCGATACCGAGGTCTTGCGTATAAAGGCGCGATGGCGACTCAAGCCCCGGGGCTCTTTTGTAGCTCGAAAGGGCTGAGTCCAGTATGTGTTCCAGATCAGCACCATAGTGCTCAGTAGCCCGCGCCCACACAGCCATTTCCAAGCATGTATCCAACTACTGCCCTTCCCTAACCGTCACCCGCGAGATTTCGCCTGAAAGGAAGTCGCGGTAAATACTTATACCGGCGATCGCTGAAGCGAGCACCTGGAGGGTTTAGATGTTTATTGAGTTTGACCTCAACCGCAACGATTTTGATGCTTTGATGCGGCATTGCCAAACGTACAGGCCGGAAACCGGGGATGCCCGTGAAGATCAACGCTTGTTCGATGCGCTTGAAGCGCTGTTGGAAGCCATGCGGGGGTCAGATCAGTCCCCTGACAGCTGAAGCTAAGAGCCCTGCCCTCCGAGATCCATGGCGTGCACTTGATGCGCAGATGTCTATGTGGGCGCCAGCTGGGATATCGAGACGTGGAGGGATTATGTACGCTGAGCAGATATCAGATCTGCCGAGAAATCGTGTGTCTTCAAAATGAGCCTGCAGGGAGGCAATTTGGCCAAGCTCGACTTTAATTTCAGTGTTCAAATGTGGGCCCTCAGCGAGTCCATCTCTGTCATGCGAATGCTCGCAGAGCAGGCAGAAAAAAATGTAGCGCTTGCACTCAAGGAAGCCGACGATTCGATAAAGGAGCATGAGCACGAAGAAGAAACGTACGATCAGTACGGTGAAAGCTACATGCGGCAACGGACGTTCTACTCATGCGGCTCTTCTATCGGTTATGACCATGAAGAAGTGCTATCGACGCACAAGTTTGTGATCACCCAACTCACGCGACGCTCAGCATTTCTTACGATGTTTGGGTTGTTCGAACACCGTATGAGTCAATGCCTAGAGTTTATGCTTGAACTCACTGGGTTTGAGGGGGAGCTCAAGGGTATGGGGCCACTAGAAAAGGCCCACTCTATGCTCAAAAAAGTCATTGGTGGCAAAGACATCACAGACCTGGATCATCTGACTGTTATCAGGAACGTAATGGCTCACAGCGACGGCACTGCTAAGGGCTACAGGGAGATAAGCACGCGCATTGGTAAAAAGAGCCCTTCGGAAAAAAGGGTATTGTCAGCTATTCGAAGAACTGAGGGGGTGTCGGTCAACTTTATTGACGACGTCCTGATGGACGAACGTTTTTTGGAGTATGCCGTCGCCGATTTTAAAAGGTACGTTGGAGAAATGGAGGCGGCGGTGCAGCGATATCATGCAGAATATGGGGGTGAATCAAGTAAATCCGGCGCTAGGGGTTGCTGAGAAGGATAAAAGAGCATTGGTTTGTCAGAAGGTTCATTTAGTACTTCTCGAACCTGTCGAGTGCACCAGAAGAATGAATGATGCCATCGATCGCAGGGCGCGCCTCGACCTCAGTCTGAGGTCTTCATGGTCACGCCCCGATCCGACTTACGCTACGAATGATCTGATGCGAAACGCGAGAAGCGCTACTGCTACTACACTTGCACATTGAGACCAAAAAGGCTCGAGCCAGGCGTAGGTATCCTCGTCAAGCCAAACGCTGAACGCAGGCATGAGTGCGATCCAGGAGAGCCCCAGGCACACTGGCCAGCTGTAGCTGAGGCCGACGCCCAGTAGCCCTTGGCCGAGGCAGTATCCTAAGAACCAGGCCAGACCCACCCTCCCCACGACAGCGCCGGTCGTGGCGATGTCTGGATGTACCTGGGCAGCCAAGGTGACCACGGCACAGAAACACAAAACCACGGCCAAAAAGATCAAGATCCCGGCAGACGAGCTGCTGCTGTAACTTCCACGCATTGTTGTACCTCACTGATGAACGGTGATGTATCAATGCCCTTAAGCTTTTTTGATTTCAACTCAACTTCGTGCACTTTCTCAATGGTGTCCTGAAACCGGTTGATGTCGGTGCCTTGCAGGGCAGCCGCCCTACCCTCTGTCTCTAAAGCCCCCTGCCCGGCACTGGCCGTCTGAAGGCGTGTCATGGATCGGGCGCCGGTTCAGTGCGGCGGTCAGACCTGCGCGCCGACATGCAGTCGGTTAAATGCTCGTTAAAACGCTGACGACTGCGCTTTTCCGTTACAGTCGGAGCAGTTTTGCTGCGCCGCGTGCGTACGGATACCAAGATGCGGGGGAACAGCTCGCCTCCTTATTTCAATCGCTTTGCTCCGGCCGAGCACCAGCTCGTTGGTGATCTGCCTGGAAGACCTCATCACCAGTCGAGTTGGCTGACATTGAATCCAAAGGCCCAGTTATCTTCCTCATAGAACGTGGCCTCTATGTAGAAACGTATGAGTGGCTTGGATGTAAGGAATGAGGGACAATTAACGCCCTATTCAGGGAGAACGCGCGTGCATTCACAGCCACTCACACCGAGAGAGGTGTATCAGGTTCTGCGTGATATTGCGCTGGGACAGCAAGTGATGCAGCGTTTGGGTAATCTGGGCTGGACTCAAACGCAGACCGGGCTCATGACGGTCGAGGCCAATGGCTGGGTTCTGACCTTCTCCAACGACAGTAACAAGCTGGACTACTGCAATAGCTGCTACAGCCCGGATGGTCGCGAATACACCTTCGACTCCTCTCAGCGTTTCGGTACCGATCCTCTGGAGTTGCTCAGCACCTGGGAGCACGGTCAGCTCCAGAGGCTGCTGTCGTCACTGTAAGTCTGCGACGATCAACCCTGCTGAGGCTCTGAGCCCGCCTGCCCATGAGCGCTGGAATTGCCACAGGGGCCAGTAACTCGATAGCCTGAAGACAACCGACCGCCCGAGCACCGTGCCATGTCCAACCACCAGCCTCAGAATATTCAGCTCAGTCTCAGCCAGTACCGTTATCTCTATTTGACCTTGAAGCGACCTGCGATGACCTGACGCCGGGCGAGCCCTCGCGAGGGCTGGTTGTTATCCCAGAAGAGATGGAAACCATCGAGCTCGGAGTGGTCGTGATTGATCAACGAGAGCGGCGCGTTGTGGACAGTTTCTAGAGCTTTGTTCGTCCTCGCCTACATCCCCGACTCACACCTTCTCGGCCAACGAGCGGTTTGGATTAATCCGTCAGTCTTGGGCAATTCAGGAACATTTCCCATAAGGTGATGCATTCGCAGGCAAGCTCTCGAACGTCGAATGACTTGCCATTGCTCTCGACGCGGTAGCTGCATTGGAGTACCTCTCCACCGCCATCGCCTATAAACCACGTGGAGTAAAGTTTCTGTGGTTGTGAGATGGTTGGCTGGTGGCCGGAGCGCGGTGTGCGCATGAGCTTGCAGTGCTTGGAACCGTTTGCGAGATCTGTACAAATTCTGAGGGGCTCGTTCAGGTCGATGAACGCGTCGATCTCCCGAGCTCGCAAGACTGCCCCTGCTTGGTGGAGTGCCCAGTCCCTGACGTGATAACAGTGGATGAAAAACGATAGGACATCATCGAAGTATTCTTCCTCATCATGTGCCATCGATGAAAATACCCCTGCATACAGCCTCTCGATCCTTTTGAGGTAACGTTTGGCTCGGTTCAGTTGCTCCATGCATCCATCCTCAATTCACCGCCCACCTGGCTAACCTGTACGGGCTTTAAGGCTCGGGTCGGCCCTGTCCCCGAATCAGGCCAAGAAGCCGACGAGAATTCGACTCCAGAACATGCATGGCGTCCGCAGGAGTGACGTCCCATGCCTTTCCCAAAAACTGCGCGGTCTGACCTGCACTCCACGGCATGACACTGGCACCATGCTCGCTGCAATATTGAACGGCAAGCGCCGAGGTAGCGGCGTTGAAGGTAAGCATTCAAACCTGGGAGATGCCACTGGGGCGGAAGACATCCTTACCGCCACCATATTCGAACGCCTGATTTATCTTCCCGAATCTGTTCGTGATAGCTTCTTTGTCCAATTATTAGGGCCAGACAGACCAATTGGCACCTTGGAGAATTTCGAGTTCTGGCCATCATGGTGGCTGGATGACCGACGTGTCGAACCGGATGTGGTGCTGTACGGCTCGGAGCGTACGCTGCTGATTGAGGCCAAGCGCCACGACGATCTGCAACAGCAATACGCTGTACAACTGGCAAATCAGTTGCGGGCTGGTTGGGCAGGCGAACACCTGGGTGAAGACCCGATACTCCTTACCATTGGTGGCCTTCACAGCTACACGCAGAAAAGCACTTTTGAGCTGGAATCCCAAATCGAGAGAGAACTGTGCGGGGCAGGCTCAGATTACGAGTTGGCGTGCTGCAGTTGGTATCAGTTGTTCCAGGCTCTAGAGGCAGCGATTTCAAATGCATCAACGGACTCATCGCCAGGCCTTCAGCGTCTGCTGGATGATATTGCCGCCGCTTACGAATGGCATGGGCTGCGCATTCTTCCCCGGCGCTGGTTGGGTCAACTGGCCTCGGTATCGATCAACTCCACGCGCGCCCCTATCTTCGCGCCCGCAACCGTTAGCGCCAAGCGAGTCCCGAGCCGCGGAGCGACATCCAGCTTCCTATCCAACCTTTCTGCACCTTCTATTCAAATTACCCAATTCCCCATTGCACGTTGGAGCTGACTAACTTGACCACTGCAACCTCAATCGACAACGCGCTTCTGGATGTTCGCAAGGCCTATCGCCTGCTGGCGGATTATCAACAGCGGATTCTTGAGCTATTGGGCTTTATACGTGAAGATCTGGGCGCCGATTACTACTCTCAGATAACGCGAAATCGTGTGCCCCGGAGCCTGGACGGGCTAGAGGTCAGCAACAGCGCAGGGCAACGCTTTCTACCGTTTAACGACATCTCCGTGCTATGGCTTCGTAACGGCGGGCAGGAAGATCCTGAGCACTGCCATGAAAAGGGTGATCTGTTGTTCGACGTTTGGGTCCGGAACGACACCGGCAATGGTGAAAACGCCGAAGAAGCATCAATCGTCGAGAACAGCCGAAGCGAGTTGCGCATCTATATCTTCCAATGCCTGGAACCCCACAAAGGGCCATACAACTGGCGTAGCCAGGTCTGGGACCTGACGTACTATCCAGCAATGGGAGAGGTACTCGAATGTGATGGCAATCCTGGCTATCGCGCCTACGCAGAGGCTTTGGACTTATCTGTATGCACCGATGAGAACGCCATCCGCACCGCCTTGAACGGGCTGAGAAAGCGCGCGTCGGATAAGCTTGATCAGCAAATTTGATTTCTGAGCTTGGGCTAATTGAACCCTACCCTCCCGATTTTCTCCGTTGAAGCCGAAACGTACGAAGGTCGGAACGGCTGGGGTTACGCAAAAACACCAGCAGGAAGCTAGTTGAATGAACGCACCGAAAAATCCCCACAGCCTCAACAACGGGTTATCCATTGAACGAGCCCCATTGAAAGACAGGACACCGTTCCCCCCTTTGAGACAAGGGATAGGCAAACGGGTGTGTTGAATCGCTCTTAGTTTCGTAGACACTTCACTTCCGTACCCCATGGATACGATCTGCCGGAAGCCCGCCGTTTTGAGGCGCTGCACCTTGCTTCGGTTCGTTTCAAGTGAGCAGGCGAATGACCGCTATTAGCCCAATCGATGCAGCGGTGGCTCTGCAAAAAAATCCAATAGCGGCTATATGACATATTCGATCACGAAACACCAAGCAAGCGCATCCCGTGCCGCCGTCGAGCATACCTCCACCATCACTGGATGGACGGATAAAGCTCGGGGGTGACGAGAATAATGACGGGAAAGCTAGGTCTATGAACACCAAGCGATGAACAGTTGCGTTCATTTAAGGGTCACTGAGCCAGTATTATTGGGCTGCTGATCTGGTTATGAACATCTGACATCGCCCACTTGTTAAATGAGGTATGCAGCATCGTCTGGACTTAAGCTTATCAGCGTCGCTTTTCCCCCACCTTCACCTCTAACCTCCTTGGCCGGACACCTACCTTAGCTCTCAGTCGTCAAAGTTCATATCACGGCACATGAGTTCGTCTTTAGCATGGCCGAGAGCAATCGTTGGCGCGCTGCCGGCTGTCAGTTACCACACTCGATTCGCTCTTGGGGGCTTCACCGGCCTTAAACCCGGAGAGGCTGTGGACTGCTGAAGCTTTCTATGTAGAACTTCGACATCGAGCTGAACGTCAACGCCGACTGGCTTCTGTTCGGCCGTGGACAGCACACGCCATTCATGACGCACCGCACCGCATCGCAAAGCGCTCGCGGACGTGATTGAAAGAATGGCCGACAACGACGTTCGTAACCTCGCCAAGTTTCTTGATGAATGGATGCTGTTCCCACTTAACGAGACTCAAGACCCACAGTCCAGGGTCGCTGATGGGTATCTTATGGTCTCACTGAAAGTTAGGCGTATGAAGAGCAGCGCCTCGATCCTTTCACCTCCCGCAACACAGCCCTGACATAGCCTTGAAAGCAGATAGCTCTGTCGGGGATCCATTTCAGTAATCTTGCCCCAGCGCTCCCTTCGTCTGTTCCGCTTGGCCCGCCTCGTAAAATCCGTAAGAATGTCATCTGGCCATTATCAACTGTGCGGAACACTAATATGCCACGGAAGCGCAAAGGGAGCGGCGGCGGGCCGATCGCTCTGTACGCCTTGTTATTCGTTGTTGCCCTTTTGGCGCAAGTTCCAAAGCAAGCGTGGATCGCCCTTGGAGTTATCTTGGGCGTAAGTGCGTTGGTATGGGCCGTCAGACGCGCCACCCAGGCAAAGCGTTACGCGCCTGAAGATGACATTGTTGCGGAGATCGCCGCTGAATCTCGACAGGCAACCTCCCCCAGTCTCACCGTCCAGTTCGGCACCAGTACCCGCGAGCGAGACTTCCATACTGTCCAAGTCGGTTCGTCCAGCGATAGTCAGAACTACGCCATCCCAAAGCCAAGTGCAAAGCCCATGGGCGTTCGCTGGCTTGCAGAAGGTGAGTCCATCACCGTGGCCGGATTGGCTATCCCGGGTGGAATGCTCTACATCACCGAGCGGGCAACCCAGTTCGGTCAGACTGAACCGTCCCTGATTGATGCAACGCTTCGAGTCGCACGCTCACCTATGAGCCTTACCGAGCGGCAGATGCCCTATTGGCCAAGTTACCGAAGCATCACGCCTGAGGCGCGGCGAGCGTATCTGCAATGGTTGGCAGGAGGTCGCCGCCAGCCTGCGGATGCGGGATACGTGTTCCTGTTTTTTTACGGGCTGGAACGCCGCGCGCTGATCGATGCACCGAGCGATCCTCAGGCTAAGGTAGAGATTGCTGCCATCAAGGCCGAGGTCGAACGCTTGCTTGGTCTCTACGGCGACAACCATTCTTTCCGCGGCTACGCTAGCCGCTTTCTCGCCCATATCGACGCGGGTTCTGTTCAGCCTCAGAGCTATATGAGTGAACCGATTGCCAGTGCCGCAGATGGGTACGAGCTGCCCATGTCACTGAGAGTCGCGCTGGGTCAGATGGCCGTGGATAAATACCCTCTCAATCCGAGCTGGGCATTGGCCTGGGCGCTCGCAGAGCCCAACATTTCCAGACGCACACCTGTGACCCGTTGTCCTGAGCAATTCGCAGCGCTCTTCAAAAACCAATTCGCAAAACGTTATCCCAACGGCATTGTGCTTCCTCAGAACAAGACCAAGCTGAAGATTGCCTATCGCCCCGCTTCTTCCGGATTGAGCATCCCGGCAGCAGCCGTGGGCGACCTCCCCGATGTCGCCGCAACCTCAGGAACGCGTAACAAGCTGCAGGTTATAGTGGAAGAATGCACCACCGTTCTAGACGCTTACAGTCGATATCTGGGGCGCAACCCAGACGCTGGAGATAGTCTGGAAGCCATCCTGCAGTTGCCAACAGAACTCTGGCCTGCTGAAGCAAAAGCCGAACTCGAACAGTTGGCACAACGCGTCGGCGGCGAAACTATCTGCATGAGTTTCGCTGAGCTGGCAGGCCGTTTCAAATCCGCCGGGGCGCTTTCCCGCGACAAAGTCGTGGCACTCGCACGGGCCTTGGAAAGCAAGCGGATCGGATTAGAGCCCGATGTGCTTTCTGGCAGCCGTACGCCCAAGGCTGAAGACACCATCGCACTGTTCGCAGCGGACTCTGATGAAGGTACTCTTCGTTCGACCGATGCTTACAGCGCTGCAGCAGTTACTTTAGACCTGGCCAGTGCAGTGGCTGCGGCAGACGGTGACACCTCGCTAGAAGAGGTGAGTCTGCTGTCCGGCCACATTGACTCATGGGATCACCTCTGCGTCGCGCATCGAAAACGCTTGAAGGCGCACCTCCAGATTCAACTGAAGCAACCGCCGACACTGGCAAGCCTCAAGAAGAAGCTTGAGCCGCTGACGATCGAGGCCAAGCGGAAAATTGCCAGCTTCCTGGCCCACCTGGCACAAGCGGATGGCGAGGTGACGCCACAGGAAGTTAAGCTCCTTGAGCGCGTATACAAGTCGCTCGCCCTCGATCCGCAGTTCGTCTACAGCGACCTCCACAGTGCAGCTGTTCGTCCCTCCCATGGAGTGGAGGCACTGACTGCGAATGCCGCGCTGGCCACTGCGACACAGACATCAGAAAGCACTGGCTCTGGCTTTGCACTGGACATGGACAAGGTCGCTCGCTTGCAACAAGAAACGGCAGAGGTGTCGGCGCTCCTGGCCAGCGTCTTCAATGAAGAATCGCTGACTGAGACGCCTAGCGCCTTGGAGCCAGAGGAGCCCCAACGGCAGGAAGAAAGTACCGCCGAACAGCTTGCTACCGTACATGGCCTGGACGTCGAGCATTCAGCGTTCCTTCGGCTTCTGGTGTCACGGGCTGAGTGGAGTCGTGCCGAGCTGGAAGACGCAGCCAGTGATATGGAACTGATGCTGGATGGCGCCTTGGAGCGGATCAACGAGACAGCGTTCGAGCTGTTCGACATGCCCGTAACCGAAGGTGATGATCCCATCGAAATCAACCCCGACATTCTGGATGAGCTAGCCCTATGAGTAAGATACGAGCCAAGGATCGCGACGCGGTCATTCAATCGCTGCGTGCGGGCGTAGTGCCCCGTGTTGGGCAGCATCTCATCCAGGTAGGTCGAGCGGGTGAACTCGATTCGCTGCTCAAAGATGTGGATCGTCTCGCGGATGGCGGCTCGGCTTTTCGCGTCGTCGTTGGCGAGTACGGCGCGGGCAAAACCTTCTTCCTGAACCTAGTACGCGGCATCGCCATGGAGCGCAAGCTTGTCACCATGCACGCCGATTTGAATCCAGACCGCCGGCTTCACGCTTCAGGTGGCCAAGCGCGCTCACTTTACTCGGAGCTGGCCAAAAACATGGCCACCCGCACCAAGCCAGAAGGCGGCGCTCTGCAGGGTATCGTTGAGAAGTTCATCTCCCAGGCTAAAACGGAAGCCAAGACCAAAGGTGTCGAGAGTGAGGCGGTCATTCGTGAGTACCTGGCAGAGCTCACCGAGATGGTCAATGGGTATGATTTTGCCGACGTCATTGCCGCCTACTGCCGCGGCTTCGAGGAAGGTAACGAGCAGCTCAAGGCTGACGCCATTCGTTGGCTACGCGGGGAATTCTCCACCAAGACTGACGCCCGCGCTGCTCTGGGCGTGCGGACGATCGTCGATGATGCTTCTGTCTACGACCAGCTGAAATTGCTGTCACGATTCGTACGCCTGGCTGGTTTCGGCGGTTTGATGGTATGCCTGGATGAACTGGTCAACCTGTACAAACTGGCAAACACCCAGGCCCGTAACGCCAATTACGAACAGATTCTGCGCATCCTCAACGATTCGTTGCAGGGTTCCGCTGAAGGCCTGGGTTTTGTATTGGGCGGCACACCAGAGTTTCTGATGGACACTCGTCGGGGGCTCTACAGCTACCCTGCCCTGCAATCCCGCCTCGCTGAAAACAGCTTTGCTAAGTCTGGCCTGGTCGACCTTTCTGGGCCTGTCATTCGACTCAGCAGCCTGACACCTGAAGACTTCTACGTGCTTTTGCAGAAGCTGCGCAATGTTTACGCCTACGGTGAGCCTGAGAAGTTTTTGCTGCCGGATGAAGCCATCCCCGCTTTCATGGCGCACTGTAATCAGCGCTTGGGCGAGGCATATTTCCGGACGCCGCGCACGACCATTACGGCTTTCATCAACTTGCTCGCGGTGATCGAGCAAAACCCTACCGCGGATTGGCGAACCTTATTGGGCGCCGTGGAGCTGACCAAGGATGAGGCCGGGCAGCAAGATCTAGAAGTTGAGGCCGACGATGAGCTCGCCAGCTTCAAGCTCTGACTCTTCTTCGTTCGAGCGTTTACACCCGGAGGTTCAGCAATGGATCTGGTCACAGGGGTGGACGTCCCTACGTGATGCGCAGGAGTGGGCGGTACCGGCATTGGTGGGCGCCGATCGCGATGTGATCATTGCAGCGTCCACTGCCGCAGGTAAAACAGAGGCCGCATTCCTGCCGATCCTTACCAACCTGCTCAACAACAGTGATCCAGCCGGCGCGGTGCTGTATATCAGCCCGCTCAAGGCGCTGATCAACGACCAGTGGGACAGGCTTAGCCGGTTATGTGAGAGGCTCGAACTGCCCGTCGTTGCTTGGCATGGCGATGTGACAGCAAGCAAGAAACAACGGTTTTTGAAATCGCCTGAGGGCATCTTGCTGATCACTCCGGAGTCCCTAGAAGCCCTGTTCGTAAACAGAGGCTCAGGCTTACCAGGGGCTTTTCAGAACCTTCGCTACATCGTCGTCGATGAGCTTCATGCCTTCATCGGAAGTGAGCGTGGAAAGCAGCTGCAATCGCTAATGCAACGGGTTGAAATCGTCGTGGGTAGAACGCTGCCCCGTGTAGGGCTTTCGGCGACGCTTGGGGAGATGTCGCTGGCCCGCAAGTTCCTGAGGCCGGCGTGCCCGGATGGCATCACGGTTATTGAGTCAAAGTCCTCTGGCCAAGAGCTCCAGGTACAGGTGCGTGGCTACATTGAGCAGCCCATGCAGCAGCCGGTGGTGGAACACCCGGGGAATGCGTCAACAGATGAAGGCGCAGAGAAGGAAGACACCTCAGGTACCAAAGTGGCTATCGCAGGTCACCTGTACAAGGTGCTGAGGGGGCATAACAACCTGATCTTCCCCAACAGGCGCCAAGAGGTTGAATGGTTTGCCGACCGTCTGCGCTCACTGTGCGAGAACGATGGTGTTCCGAACGAGTTCTGGCCGCATCACGGTAGCTTGTCCAAGGAGCTACGCCAGGATGCCGAGCGGGCGTTGAAAGCGGGAGATCCTCCAGCTTCTGCCGTATGCACTACCACCCTGGAACTGGGTATAGACATCGGTAGCATCAGGACGGTCGCACAGATCGGCTGTCCACCCTCTGTGGCTAGTCTCAGGCAAAGGCTTGGCCGCTCGGGTCGCCGCGCCGGTGAGCCTGCGATGCTCAGGACGTACTGCCGGGAGCGCCCTTTAACAGATAAGTCGGATCTCTCCGATCAGTTACGTGAGGGCCTTGTCCAAACAGTCGCCATGATCCGATTGCTGATCAGTGGATGGTTTGAGCCGCCTCGATCGGGAGGCCTACACGCTTCGACACTGGTGCAACAGTGCCTATCCTCAATTGCTCAGCTCGGCGGTGCTTCTGCGGCGCAATTATGGGGAAATCTCATCGCAAGCGGCAGTTTTGCGAGCGTCACCAAGCCTGATTTCCTGGGTTTGCTCAAGGGTATGGGTGAGAAGGAATTGATCGTCCAGGACAGCTCAGGACTTCTGCTACCAGGCGAACTCGGGGAGCGGTTGATCAACCACTATGAGTTCTACACCGCCTTCACAAGCGATGAAGAGTTTCGTTTGCTCCGGGATGGGAAGCCACTTGGCTCGCTGCCCGTCAGCAAACCCCTGACCAAGGGACAGCGCATCATCTTCGGCGGAAGGCGTTGGCAGGTTCAGGATGTCGACCTCGAAGCAAAGGTGATCGTGGTCACACCGGCGCGGGGCGGCGAGCCCCCTCAGTTTGATGGGCTTGGTGCCCAGGTCGATGATCGTGTCAGGCTTGAAATGCGAAACGTGTTGATGGAAACCGCATCTTGTCCTTTCTTGGACAAACACGCTCAAGCGCTCCTCGATGAGGCTCGGAGTAACTTCCGTGCCCTCGGCTTGGCTGACGCGGCGATTATTGGCTCTGCCAGCGTAAGTCATGTGGCAACCTGGCGAGGGGACTACACCAACGATGCGCTGGCCTTATTGCTCAGGCATGTGGGCATTCAGTGTGAAAACACCGGGCTATTCTTGGAAGTTGCATTTGGCGGGGATGACACGTTGCGAGCGTTGGGCGTCGTCGGCCAGATGGACATCTCAGATGTAGAGCCGATCTTGGAAAATGTCGAAAACATGATCCGAGAGAAGTGGGATTGGGCCCTTCCCCGCTCGCTCCTCATGAAGTCGTTTGCCTCGAGTCATCTTGATCTCCAAGCCGCGGTCACCACAGCTCGACTCCTTACTCTGGAGTCGTAAAGAGAGGAATAGCGATAGCACTACTCTCCTACAATCCGTCGCCCATTTTTTCGAGGTGGACTTCTACATTGGCAAGCTTCTGCATCAACTCAGCTTCCCTCGACCACCCTGCGGCGACCTCGGACAGGACATTACTAGCCTCTCTAGCTTCCGCTTCCAATTGCTGCGCGGCCAATATGGATCAATTTCTAGCAATTAGCTTCGCAGCAGGACAATTAGGCTCGATGTGACAAAGGTTGCCACCTTCGCTTTGCTTGCAAATACAACTTGACACTTTAAAATTTTTTGTGCGGATGGCACTCAAAGCGAACCGCGACATTGCCTTGCTCACCATTGGCTTTTGGAGAGGATTCCGCGGAGATGAACTAGCCAGGCCGACGATCCGGAACACGCATGCGGAGCGGTACGTCGGGATTAAGTTTTATCTGGGATCGAGTAAAGGGAGCCAAAAACCATCGCATCCTACCTGGTGGGCAGTGAAAAAATCTCGAGATACCCAGGCCATACGCTTCATCGCAAGTTTGAGGAGTTCATAAACGACTAGCAGGCATAACTGAAGCCCTAACGGGTTCCATGTTCAAATCTGACGGCCTTACACGGTCGATTCGCGTTCAGATGTCCGATGCGCGTCACATCCGCTCCGCATTACGTAAGAAGTAGGCTGGCCTGATACATGAACGCCTGAACTGATGGCGTTGCACCTTTCAGGATCACGGCTGTGGAGAACGCAACCGCGGCGAAAATGGAAAAACCAGCGATGCTCCGACGGCAATTCAGGATTTACGAATTATCACATGTGCTGCCAATACCTTTGAGAGCTGCTTTATTAACGGTGTCAAGGGCAGCGCGGTGATGTCGCTGAGAATACGCTCACGAAATCCGCTGCATCATTGATCTTTCGCGCCACACCCAGTAAAAACTGTCTTCCCTTTCCGCCCTTGCAAGGAGCTGCGGATGCTTGAGCTCACCACGCAACGCCTGGACCTGCGCACGATGGTCGAATCCGACTGGCCGCTGTTCCTCAGGCTGCATTCCGAGCCGCAAACCATGCGGTATGTGTTCGGTGAAATCGCCGAGGACCAGGTGCGCAAAGGCTTCGAGCATCGGCTTCCGGCCTGGGGGCCGCAGTCGGATCACTGGTTGTGTCTGGTGGTGATCGACAGGGCCAGCGGGCAGGAACTGGGTGTGACCGGATTCCGCATCCTGTCGCCGGGGCATGCCGAGGTGGGTTGCCTGCTGTTGCCCGAGCATCAGGGCAAAGGCTTTGGCACCGAGTCGCGGCAGGCGATCATCGACTATGCCGCGGACATCGGCCTGGATTCGTTGGAGTCGACCGTGACCGACGGTAATATCGCGTCATGCAAGGTTTTGGAGAAATGCGGTTTTGTATTCGAGCGCCGCGTGCCCCAGGCCTATCAGATTGGAGATCGGTGGTTTGACGACCTGATCTACCGCTATCAAATCAGCTGACCGGTTTTATCAGCGACCGCCAAGGAGGCCCTCCTCGTGAACCCTTATCAGTGCCTGCCACCCCGCGCTTTCTGGCGCACCGCCGTGGCTGACAAGCCCGCGCTGAACATCGATCAACTGTGGACGCCACAATTCGAGATCGGCAACAAGGACGCCATCGTCACCGCCGGCTCGTGTTTCGCCCAGCACATCGGCCGGGCGCTGGGCGAACGCGGCATGAACTGGCTGGATGCCGAACCGGCCCCGCCTGGGCTGCCCGAAACCGACTGGAAGGCCCATAACTATGGGGTTTTCTCGTTTCGCACCGGCAATCTGTACACTCCGGCGATGCTGTGCCAATGGCTGGAATGGGCGCTCGGCGTGAGCCTGCCACCCGACGAAACCTGGGCCCATGACGGGCGTTTCTTCGACCCGTTCCGCCCCGCCGTGGAACCCGACGGTTTTGCCAGCGAGGACGCACTGTTCGCCTCGCGCGGAGCCACCCTCGATGCCATCCGCACCGCCCTGCGCCGCGCCAAAGTGTTCGTGTTCACCCTGGGCCTGACCGAAGCCTGGCAGAACCGCCAGACCGGCCTGGTATATCCCGTGTGCCCCGGCACCGTGCGCGGCACCTTCGATCCGCAGCTGCACTGCTTCTGCAACTTCGGCTTCATGGACACCTATGGGGACATGGTCAGGGCGCTTGAGTTGATGCGTTCGATCAACCCGCAACTGCTTCTGCTGCTCACCGTGTCACCGGTGCCCCTGACGGCAACCGCCACGGGCGAGCATGTGTTGAGCGCCACCACCTATTCCAAATCAGTCCTGCGCGCCGTCGCCGGGCAGCTGTGCGAAGACCTGCATGACGTCGACTATTTCCCCTCCTACGAAATCATCACCGGCACACCTTTCAAGGGCGCGTTCTACCAACCCAACCAGCGCGAGGTCACGCCTGAAGGCGTGGCATTTGTAATGCGGCAGTTTTTCGCCGGGCTCGATGCGGTTCAAGCGCTGCAGGCGCCGACCAGCGTTGCCTCCACCTGCGTGTCCAGTGAGGAGCTTGTCTGTGAAGACGCCGTGCTCGATTACTACGCCTAGTTTTCTGCTGCTGGGCGATTCCCATGCCGGGGTCATCGGCAAGGCGGCGCAGGCCCGCGAGTTGCCTTTCGGTGGCGGCCCGCTGGGCACCGGCCGGGATTTCGCGGTGGATTTTTTCAGCCTGACCCGTCATGACGTGGCGTTTCGGGACGTCGAGATGGAGCGCCTGTATCGCCAGGCCCTTGAGCCATTCGAAGTACCGCAACTGGCGAAGGTCGGGGTGCCGCTGGTGAGTACCATCGGCCTGAGCCTGCACTATCTCGCCACCGCGCCGAACTGGATCTGCTACCAGACGCCGGACGGCGAATTCGACGAAGGTTTTCTCACCGGGCCGCTGTTCGAGTCCATCATCGACACCTTGTCCCGGCCTGCGCTGGCGTTCTATGAACAAGCCCGGGCGTTGAACCTCAAGGTGTTCGCCGTGCTGCCGCCGCAGCGGGTGCCGGAGCTGTCCGACCCACGCGTGTTCATGGCCGCGCAGGCGCTGCTGATCGAGCGCCTGCAAGGACTCGGCATCGAGCTGATCGACGTGCGCGCGGCGGCGAATGATGAGCTGGGTTTTCAGCTTCCGGCGTACTGCGAGGTGGATGACCCGTTGCACGGGAATCTGGCGTTCGGCGAGTTGATCGTCGAGCAACTGCTCAAACAAGGTCTGTGAATGAGCGGTGGGAGCGGCGCCCTCTCCCACCGGTTTTTTAGACTCAAGCCTTGGGCTGCGTCCCCAGAATCGTCACCCGCTCGCCATACCGCGAGTGCGGAAAATAATCCCAGACCGCATGGTGCTGTGTGCAGCGGTTGTCCCAGAACACCAGGCTGTTCGGCGCCCAGCGCACGCGACAGCTGACCACCGGTTCGCGGGCGACCAGGTCAAACAGCATGTTCAACAGTACCTGACTTTCACCGTCAGACAACTGGACGATGTGCGAGGTGAACCCGGAATTGACGAACAGCGACTTGCGCCCCGTTTCCGGGTGGCGAACCACCACCGGGTGTTCGGTTTTCGGCAAATTGGCCGGCGCCTCATAGCCCTTCCACGGAATCGCACCGTCATGGATCGCGGTCAATTCGCCGAGAAACTGCTGCATCGTCGGCGACAGCATTTCCAGCGCCAGGTGCATGTTGGCGAACAGCGTGTCGCCGCCGGTGCCGATGGCCGGGGTTTCCTTGACGTACAGCACCGAGCCCATGGACGGCGCCAGATCGGCGGTGCCGTCGGTGTGCCAGGTTTCGCCGGCCACGTAGCGCGATTGCGCATTGGCGCGGATCACCACCAGCTCCGGGTCATCGCCGTCGATGTCTTCCACCGGCAGAGCCCGCAGCTCACCGAACAGCCGGCCAAACGCCTTGTGTTCGTCCACCGTCAGGTGCTGATCGCGGAACACCACCACGTGGTTCTCCAGAAAGGCCCGGCGGATTTCCGTGAGCTGCTCGTCGCTCAGCGGCTGTGAAAGATCGACGCCGCCGATCTCGGCGCCGATGATCGGCGTGATCCGCTCGACCGTGATGTGCTGATACGGCGCGCGCCGTTCGGCGGCGATGCGCTCGATTGCCTTGAGTGCCAACTGATCCATGTTCCCTCACCTTTTTTATTGGAACGACACCGATGATTGCTCGTGCAGCGAACGCGGGCGCATGTCGATCCAGTGTTCGTTGATGTAATCCAGGCAGACCTGGCGTTCGCCACGCATCCCCGCCTCGTTCCAGCCGCTGGCCATCGGCTTGCCCGCCGGCCACAGGGAATACTGACCCTGGGCGTTGATCACCACATCGAATTGCAGGTGTGCGTCATTCATGTCGTTCTCCTGTTGAACGGGATTGCAGCGTGGCCAGACTCCGCCCGAGCCCGGCGGCGAGATGGTTGAATACGGCATGTCGCTGTTCGTCGCTCCAAGCGCAGGCCCCGACGTAAACCCGCACGGACGCCCCGCAGACCTGAGCGCAGGTGTCTGCATCGTCGTCCGCAAAGGCCCGGGCCGACACCTCGGCGTTGGCGCTGGCATGAGCCTGGGCAAACGCGGCGGCAGCAGCCTCGGTATTGAGTTGTGCGTAATACTCGGCGAACGCCTCGGCATCGCCGAAGTGCTCGGAAATCGTGGCGCTGTTCGCCGGTGCGAGGCCGTAGGCCATCGCACTGGCGTGGGCCTTGGCGTACGCCGCGTCGTAGGGGTAGGCCTTGCGGTACAGCGCCAGCAACACCGGTTTGAGCGTGGCCCGCCACTCGCCCTGACGCCCGATCACGCCGAGCGCCGCCCGCTGATGCAGGCTTTGCAACGCGAGCAGCGCCTGCTGATGTTCCGGCAAGGCTTCGCAGAGCATCGGCATGACCACGTCGGCCTGCCAGAGATGAAACAGCTGAAACGGCACCTGACTGCGCAATTGCCTCAAGCGCAAGGCCGCGTTCGAATCGGCTTCGCACAACACCTTGGTCAAGGCCAGCCACCATCGCGGCATCGAGATCGGATCATTCATGGCGCAGGCTCATCCGTACCGATCACCTCGGCCAGCAACCGCGCCCAGCGGCCCGCCACGATGCCGTAGTGATCGGTGTCGAGGGTTTGCCAGCTGCGCAACTGCGGCAGCAAGACCTGCCAATTGCATTGCAGGTCGTCCGGGTTCCAGGCATTGCCCAGCCCGTAAGGATTGGCCTGACCGGCGATGAACAGCCGCACCGCTGTGGTCGCCAGCGCCGGCGGCTGGAAGTCGAGCATGCTGCTCATGTTGTTGCGACAGCACACCGTCAGCCGTTGCAGATACGCCTGACGTTCCTCGGCCATGCCCTGCCCTTCAACCTCCGGCCAGCGCTGGGCGAACTCGCGTTGGAACACCTGCTCGATCGTCTGTTCGTCGATGCCGGCCAGTTCCGCACCGGCATCCGGCGCGGGCGGGTCGATCAGGTATAACAACGGTTGCCTGAATCCGTCAGCCTGGGCCTGATGACACAGAGCCTGCGCCACCCATGCACCAAATGACCAGCCTGCCAGGCGCCAAGTGCTGCCGTGCGGAAGGTGGGCCTTGATCGCCGCCTGATACCGGCGTGCACGTTCGTCCACGCTGATGTTCGGCAACTGCGGGAGACGCAGCGCCGGGTCGGCGATCACGCACACGCCCAATTCCGCCGGCAATGCCGAGACCAGTTCCCGATAGGCCTGCACATCACCACCCACCGGGTGGATCAGGTACAGCCAATCGCGGCCGGCACCGGCATGCCATTGATCAATCCGCACCGCGTCGTGCCAGTCGTGCGGTGCAGCCAGGGGCACCTCTTCAACCGTGGCGGTCGACACCAGCCCAAGCACTTCGCTCAGGCTGACCTTGTGGCTGAATTGCGACAGCTGGAATACCTCACCAGTGGCCGCTTGCAGTTCGTCGATCAGGTCGAGCAGCGTCAGCGAATCCGCGCCCAGGTCGTACAGTGAATCGTCGTCCTCCAGCTCGGCCACACCGAGCCACTTGCACAAACACTCACGCAGGCGCGTCGACAGATCCACGCCCTTCGGTGCCTCGACCACTGCGGCCACGGCACCATGGCGAACCGGATAGAACCGCCGCGCAGTGTCGATGCCGGTGGTGGAGATCAGTAGCTGCGGCAACTGCGTCGCCATCGCCAGATCGAACACCCGACAGCCCTCTTCGGCGGACAGGCCAACCGTCAGATGCTCCAGGTGCGCGGTGTCTGCGCTGTTGCTGGTGGTGGCCATGCCGATGTCGCGCCAGATGTCCCAGTTGATCTCCAGGCGCAGGCAAGCGTCGGTCGCGTTCGGGCGATAGTGGGTGAAGCCGTCGAGCACCCCGCTGGCCGCTGCGTAGTCCAGATGCCCCGCGCCGCCAAACAGTGCTGACATCGACGAGCAGTACAGGACAAAATCCGGCGTCAGGTGCTCGATCAAGGCCTCGACCGCCAGCATGCCGCGGGTCTTGGCGGCCATGGCCTGGGCCATTTGCCGCGCATCGCGGTGACGAATCAGGCTGCCTGCACCGACGCCCGCCGCATGAATCACCCCGCTCACACGACCGTAACGAACGGCCAGTTGATCGAGTACCTGCGGCCAGCGCGGCAGATCGGCGATGTCCGCTTTGATGCAGTCGATCCGCAAAGCGTAAGCCGCCAGAGACGCCGGCAATTGCCCCTGACGCGAGAGCAGCACCACCCGGCGTGCAGGTGCCTGCAGCAGGTGTTCGCACAAGGTCCGGCCGATACCGCCGCTGCCGCCCAGTACCAGGAACGTACCGTTTTCCGGCAGAAGCCCTGATGTCGTTGCCGGGCCGGTCAATGGCTGAGGCATTAAACGTGGCTGCCAGAGATAACCATCGCGCACCGCCATTCGCCGAGGCAATGAGACCGGATCGACCAACAACGCTGTCAACTCGCCCGCGTACGTTCCGAGGCGTGACGACGGCCAGTCCAGCCAGTGGCAACGCACCGGGTATTCCTGCGGCACCACTTCAGTGATGCCGGCCAGCGCTGCCAGTTCGGGCCGCTGAACCACGCCGTCCACCGGGCATGCCTGCCACGACATCAACCACAACCGAAGACGGGACGTACGCGGGGTTTGCCCCCAGGCCTGCATCAGCGCACTGACCGTGTCCAGACAGGCCCACTGCGCCAGATCCAGCGATTGCTCGTTGACTGCACCAGCCACCGCCAGTGGCAAGGCATGCAGCCAGTCGAGCTCGCCGAGTGCAGGTTCTGCGACCTCAGCGAGCAAACAGCTCAGGGCCTCAGCGTCCAGCGGATCAAGCTCGAAACGGTCCGTGCTCAGGCGTTTGAAACCGTTGCCGGTGCGCACTTGAATCACGCGTCGATACACAACGTTCAGGCTCGCCAGCAATGTCGATTCGGGCGCGTCATGGCTGCACAGAATCAGCACCTCACGGGATCCGGCCGTCGCTGTCGCGCTCAGGCGCCGGGTGCGCACCCACTGTCGCTGGTGGAACCAGTCCGCCAGCGGTTGTCGCTCAAGGGTTGGCGCATCAGGTTGAACAGCTACAGGTGGCTGGAAACGATACGGCTGAAGATCGAACGACGACGGCGGCAAATCCCAGGGCGGCGGTGCCGAGCGTTGTGGCCACTGGATATTCGCGCCTTCGTACCAAGCTTCCAGCAGCTCCTGCGGCGATTGATCACGGGCGATCAACGGCGCGCCCGAAGCGGTGATTTCCTTGATCGAGGTCGGCTGCAACGGAATGTCGTCACCCGGCCGGCAGACCATCGCGAAGCGCCAGCGCAACTGCCGGCGACCTGACTGCAAGTGCCGTAGCAACGCAGTCTGCTGTTCCGGGTTCGCGTGCAGGTATTCGCGAATCGCCGCGATATCGCGCAGCAACTCCGCCCGGCTATGCGCTGAAATCATCAGCAGCGGCAACGTTTCCTCAACAGTTTGCTGCGCCGTAGGTGCAGCACCAACGATGACATGCGCGTTGGTCCCGCCGATCCCGAAACTGCTGACACCGGCCAGTCGCCGCCGCCCTTGCGGCCATGGCCGGGACGTGGTCGGCACATAGAACGGCGAATGCTCCAGGTCGATCTGCGGGTTGATCCGGCCAAAACCCAGGTTCGGCGGCAGTACGCCATGGAACACCGCGAGGCTGGCGCGAATCAGCCCGACCACGCCCGCCGCCGCACCCAGATGACCGATCTGGCTTTTCACCGAGGCCAGCGCGCATTGGCCGGCCGGCGCATCGCCGAAAGCCTTGGTTAACGCCGCGACCTCGATCGGATCGCCGAGCAAGGTGCCGGTGCCGTGGGCCTCTACGTAGCCGATGTCAGTGCCGGTTACCCCGGCACGGCTCAAGGCATCGCGGATGACCGCGCTCTGCCCCGCCACCGACGGCGCGGTGTAACTCATCTTGGCCCGGCCATCGTTGTTCAACGCCGATCCCTCGACCAGCGCGTAAATCCGGTCGCCATCGGCCCGCGCCTTGGCCAGCGGTTTGAGCACCACTACGCCGTAGCCGCTGGCGCCAAGGGTGCCGCTGGCGTCGTCGCTGAACGGACGACACAAACCGTCGGCGGAGAAAATGTGCTGCGAGCGGTGCCGGTAGCCCTCGGTCAGCGTCGGGTCGATCAGCACCCCGGCCGCGAGCATCACGTCGCTGTCGCCCTGGCGCAGCATCGAACTGGCCAGGTGCACGGCGATCAGCGAGCTGCCGCAAGCAGCCTGCACGCTCAGGGCCGGGCCGTTCAGGTCCAGGTGATACGCGGCTTTGGTCGCCAGAAAATCCTTATCGTGATGCAGCGCCAGCTGGAAGCCGTCGGGCAAATCGTCGTCTGCGGTTTCACGCAGCATTTGCTGGAAGTAAGTGGCTTCGCCGCAACTGGCGATCAGGCCGATGCGCGGGCCATTCGCCGACGGGACGATGGCCGCGTGTTGCAGGGCCTGAACGCACGCCATCAGCAGATGCCGCTGTTGCGGGTCCATCAGGCGCGCTTCCTGGCGGCTGATGCCGAAGTACTCAGCATCGAAATCGAGCATGCCCGCCAGTTGACTGCGGGCGCCGACCAGCCCCTCGTCAGCGGCAAAGTGCTCAATGCCCAGCCGATTGCCTTGCACCAGCGCCCAGAACTCGGACAGGTTCTGCGCCCCGGCCACATTGACCGACATGCCGATGATCGCCATAGGCTGATGGCCTGCATCGGTCTGCCGTACACGCTCGGCCACGTCCACCGGCGCGGTCGACAGATGCGCCGCCAGACGTCGCACCGTGACGTATTCGAACAGCTCGGCCATTGTCACCTTGTGCGGCAGCTCTTCGGCGTAACGGCCATGCAAACGCATCAAGCCGAGGCTGGTGGCGCCGGCCTCGAAGAAGGTCTGCTCCGGTTCGATGTCCCGTCCGATCACGGCCTGGAACAACTCGCTGAGTTGCCGTTCCAGCGCGGTCAATTGAACAAGCGGTGTTGGCGTGCTGCGCCGCTCCAGGGCCTCGCCAACATTCGGCAAGGCCTTGCGGTCGATCTTGCCGCTGGGCGTGCGCGGCCAGAGGTCGATCCGCCGGTATTCATCGATTCGCACATGGGCCGGCAGCAGTTGTGCGACCTGACGATCCAGCTCACCGGATGTCGCAGGTTCGCCCTCGAGCTGCAGCCAGGCGATCAGCCGTGGCGGATCGGCCTGCACCGCCACCACCGCGTTGACCACTTCCGGCACCTGCATCAGCGCCGACTCGATCTGACCCAGTTCCAAACGATGGCCGCTGAGTTTGATCTGCTGATCGTCACGCCCCAGATAATGCAGGCAGCCCTGGGCATCGGCCCACGCCAGATCGCCGGTGCGGTAGTACAAATTGCCGTCTGCCAGCTCGACAAACCGCGCAGCGTTCAACACTGGATCAGCCAGGTAGCACCGGGCAACCATTGGCCCGGCCACCAGCAGGTAGCCACGGCAGCCGTTGGGCACCGGGCGGTCATGCTCATCGACCAGCAACAGCCGCGCATTGCCAACGGCATGGCCGATCGGCGCGCGCAACGACCAGTTCCGCGCCACGGACGGCAGGCGCAAGGCGCTGACCACGTGGGTTTCGGTCGGGCCGTAATGGTTGAACAGCGAGGCGTGCGGCATGCCGCCGAACCAGTTGCGCAGCGCATCGGTGCAAAGCAGTTGCTCGCCGGCCGTGATCACCTCGCGCAATGCCGAAGGGTAAATGCCCCGGGCCACGGCGGTTTGCGCCAGGTGCTGCAAGGCCACGTACGGTAGAAACAGGCGCTCGATCCGCGCCTCGACCATGTACTCCAGCAACGCCTCGGCGTCCTGACGCCAGCGCGGCGTGATCAGGTGATAGCACCCGCCGCCGCACAGGGTGCTGAAAATCTCCTGAAACGACACATCGAACGACAGCATCGAGAACTGCAGGGTTACCGCTTTCGCCGGCAACTGCCCTTCGGTGCGCTGCCATTGCAGCAGGTTGCACAGGGTGCGCTCCGACACTTGCACACCTTTGGGCGTGCCGGTCGATCCGGAGGTGAACAGCGTGTACAGCGGCCGTTCGCCGGCGTGGCGTCGACGTTCGAACGTTGTGGCATTGGCGCTCAGATCGACCCGATGGGTGGCGAATCGTCCGGCGTTCAGGTCATCCAGCGCTGACTTCGTCATATCGCTGAACAGCACGCAATGCGGTTGCGCCTGTTCCAGCACCTGGCGCTGGATCGCCACCGGATAGGCAGGATCCAGCGGCACGGCCGTCAGATTGAGTTTGGCCAGGGCCAGCAAGGCGACGATGTGTTCCACCGAGGCATCGAGGAACAGCACGACATGCAATGGCGCGTTCCCGACGGGCAACGGATGGCACTCGATCAGGTTTGCCGTCAGAGCATCGGCCAGCGCATTCAGTTCGCTGTAGGTAAGGCGCCGCTGGCCTTGAACCAGCGCAACCGCATCCGGCGTGCAATGCACTTGATGCTCGAACCCGTCCGCCAGTGTGTTGAACGGCAGCGCAGTCCCAGGGCCCTCACTGGCCGGGGGCAAACCACGTCGATACGGACCAAGCAAATCGTTGAGGTTGGCCGCCGGGGTTTCCAGCAACAGGTCCAGGCCTCGGCGAAACAGCGCATTCACTGCGCGCATCTGTTCGCCATCGAAGTAGCTGCACTGATATTCCCACCAGCATTCCAGTTGCGACCCGCTGCCCACCATCAACAGCGTCAGCGGGCACTTGGCGTGCAAGTACTCGTTGAATTGCAGCGTCGCGTGCAGGTTCGAATCGGCCAGCGCTGCGTAATCGGTGTTCTCCAGCACGAACATGAAATCGAACAGTAACGGGCTCGACGACAGCCGCAGGTCTTCCACCAGATCCGCCAGCGCCACGTCCTGCAACGCCAGCACCTCGCGCACCGTGGCGGTCTGCTTGCGCAACTGTTCGTCCAGGGTCGATGCCTGCTCGACGGCGGTCGGGATCAGCACGGTGTTGGCAAACATGCCGACCGTATCTTCGAACTCCGCCAGTGGCCGGTTGGACACCGGACTGGCGATCCGTGGCCGTTCGCACCCGGTCAGGGCGTACAGGCTCCAGGCGAAGACGCTGAACAGCACTTCGAAACGGGTCAGCCGTTGTTGGGTGCAAAAGCGTTCGAGGGCCGCGCTGCGCAGGGTGCCCAAAGGTTCCCGGTGCAACCGGGCGTCCGGGCTGATTTCGCGCATTGGCATCAATGCAGGCGGTTCTTCCTGACGGCGATGCAATTCGGCGAGGGCGCGGCGCTGGTCACGATAATGCGGATCGACGCTCCACTGGCGCTGCCACTGGCCAAACTCCAGCGTCGTCAAGCGGGCCGCGGGTTGCAGGCTGTCGCGGCCTTGCAGGACATCGCTGTAAAGCTGCGCCAGGTCGTCGAACAGCAGGTTCACAGACCAACCATCGACGATGATGTGATGCAGGTTCAGCAACAGCCGGCAGCTGCCATCGGCGAACGGCAACAGCCAAGCCTGAAACAGCTTCGGGGTGGTCAGGTCGAACGGCGCGGCGAACACCAGGTCGGCGAAGGCCTGCCAGTTGTCCTCGGTGAAATGCCCGACCGCAAAGATGCGACAGGTCGAGCCCTGCTCGGCGATTACCTGATCCAGTCCATCGGCACCCGCCACGAATGCCGTGCGCAACCCCGGATGACGCTGCACCAGACGCCCCAACGCCTCGGCCAGTGCCGCGACTTCGACACCTGCCGCCAGATTCAGAATCAGCGGTACGCTGTAGGCGGTCGAGGTCGGCGAGCGTTGTTGCAACAGCCATAGGCGGCGCTGTTCGGCGGTGGCCGGTAGGCGTTTTGCGCGACTGATCGCAGGCGCGGGTGGGTAGATCGACGCGCCGTTCGTTTCACCGCTCAGTTGTACGGCCAATGACGAGAAAGGCTCGTTGAGCAACGTATCGATCGCGATCTCGCGCTGCCAGCAGACACGGATCGCCGAACGCAGGCGCATCGCCTTGAGCGAGTCGCCGCCACAGCCCAGCCAATCGTCCTGCGCACTCAGAGCGGGTTGGCTGAGCAGCGAACGGGCCTGACTCAGCAACCAATCCAGCGCCGGTGATGCGTTTTCGTTATCCGGAGCCGTCAGGACTGGGTGCCACGGACTCAAACCTTGGGCCAGCAAGCTATCACGATCGATCTTGCCATTGGCCGTCAGCGGCAGGCGCTCCAGCAGGAACAACTGATTAGGCCGCATGTAAGGCGGCAGTTGTGCCCGCAGATGGTTTTCGAAAGCGTGATAGTCCAGAGCCCGGCGAGGCACGATGAACGCCAGCAACTGATGATCTTCCGCCGCCTGCCGCCGGGTGCAGACATACACCTGCGCCACACCCGGATGCTCCAGGATCCGTTGCTCCACCTCCCCCGGCTCGATCCGGAAACCCCGGATCTTCACCTGCCGGTCGACCCGCCCCAGGTACTCGATCAAGCCTTGGATATTGCGCCGCACCAGATCGCCGGTGCGGTAATGCACCTGCGCGCCACCGTCGAGGTCGGGCAAACGGACGAACTGGCGGGCGGTTTCTTCGGGCCGGTTGCGGTAGCCACGGGCGACACCACTGCCACTCAAATACAGCTCGCCGACCTCGCCTGCCGACACCGGACGTTGCTGCGCATCCAACACCTGCACACCGGTATCCGGCAACGGCCGGCCAATGGGCGCCGAGTCGCCGGCAAAATCGCGGCTGATCGGCCAGCACAGGGCAAACGTGGTGCATTCGGTGGGGCCGTAGACGTTGAAGATCCGGCAGCGGCTCTCAGGATTGGCCCGATACCACCCGCGCACGGCGGCAGCGCTGATCTGCTCACCGCCGATCAGCACCTGACGCATGCTGGAAAAGCACGACGGCCACTCGGCAATCATCGTGTTGAACAGCGACACCGTCATGAACAGGTTGTCGACCTGCGTGCGCTCCAGCACCTCGGCCAGTCGACGCGCATCCAGCACGTCCTCGTCAGCGATCAGGACGCAGCAACCGCCGTTGAGCAGCGGCGCCCACAGTTCGAAACTGCACGCATCGAATGCCGGGTTGGACAGGCAGGCAAACCGGTCCGTCGGGCGAATCTCGATATAGCTGTCGGTGGACGCCAGTCGCAGCAAGCCGCGCTCGCCAACCTCAACCGCTTTCGGCGTGCCGGTGGTGCCCGAGGTGTAGAACAGGAACATCACCTCGGCGAAGTCTTCGGCCAGTGTTTGCGGCGCAGCGTCCGGCTGATCGAGCAAGGCCTCGACGCTGGTTTGCCACAGTGAAGGCGACCACAACGATTCGTCATTCAGGGTAATCAGGCCGACACACGCCGCATCCGCCAGCATCAGTTCCCGGCGTTGGCGCGGGCTGGCCCGGTCCAGCGGCACTACTACCGCGCCAACTTTCAACGCGCCGATAATCGCCGCCAACCACTGCCAGCATCGCGGCATGCACAGCGCCAGCGACTGGCCGGGCTCGACGCCGCGCGCCAGCAACCCTCGGGCGATGCGTTCGCTGGCGCTGGCCAGTTGGGCGTAAGTCAGCCTGACCGACTGATCGATCACCGCCGGGGCTTGCGGATTGCGCGCCACCTGCTCGGCAAAACGCGCGAGCAACGGCCTGTCATTGGACGCACTCATTATTTCGCCTCCTGCGCGTCGAAGCGTTGCAGCTCCCGACGGATGATTTGCGAGACCCGGTGGATTTCCGCGCTTTCGAGCATGTCCCAGTGCCCGCCGCTGACCAGTTTCGCCAGATAGCCGCTGCCCGCGCGGCGACGCCAGAAGCCGCGCAGTTCATGCAACTGATGGCGGCTGAAATCTTCCCGCGCCTGGATCAGCACCACACGACCGGCGCGCGGCGAGCACTCATAAGCGGCCATGGCCAGCCGGTTGTGGTTGTAGATGTTGAAATAGCGCTCGACCTGGGCGTCTTCGATGCCGGGGTACATGCCGTTGAAGCGCACCAGTTTGTCGCGAAACTCGACCATGTCCACGGTGCCGATCTGCTCGCGGAAACCGGGGTCGTCGCTACCCTGGGTGTCAAGCAGCACCACCGTCACCTGACCATGCCCCGCCGCCGTCAACCGTCGCGCCATTTCATAGGCTACGAGGCCGCCGAACGACAACCCGGTGAGGATCAGCGCTTGCTGTGTCAGCGGCTCAATCTGGCGCAAGTAGGCCTCGGCCATCGCTTCGACCGTCGGCTCGGTGCTTTCCCCCGGATTCAGCCCCGGCGATTGCACGCCGTAGACGCCTGTTGTATCCGGCAGCACCTTGGCCAGCGATAGGTAGCAGAACGCCGTGCCGCCCGCTGGGTGAATGCACACCACGTTGTGCTGGCCGCTGCCGCGTCGGAATTCGATCAGGTTGCTCTGGGCCAGCGCCGGGTTGGCCCCGACCCGCAGCCAGCCGCCCAGCGCTTCGATGGTCGGGTAGCTGAGCACCACGCGCACCGGCACTTCGACCGCGAACTGCTGGCTGATTTCATGGGCCATTTTGATTGCAGCGATGGAGGTGCCGCCGACATTGAAAAAGTTGTCGCGAATGCCGATCTGCGGCGCCAGCAACAGGCTTTTCCAGATCTGGTACAACGCCAGTTCGATGTGATCGCGCGGGCTGCTCAGGTTGACCTGGCGGTTGGTCATCTCTTCATCCGCCAACGCTGTCAGCGCGGTTCGGTCGACCTTGCCGTTGGCGGTCAGTGGCAGCGCGTCAAGCCACAGGTAGCTGCCGGGGATCACCGCTCTGGGCAGTGTCGTCGCCAGATGGGCGTGCACCGCTGCTTCGTCCACGGTCTCGGCCACCACGCAACAGGCCACCAGCCGCTGATCCTGCGCTGCTTCGCCGACCATCAGCACCACGGCGCTGCGAATGCCGGGAAACGCTTCGAGCCGGGCCTCGATCTCGCCCAGTTCCAGACGCACGCCGCGCAACTTGACCTGAAAGTCGTTGCGACCGAGAAATTCCAGTTGACCGTCCGCGCGATAACGCGCCAGATCGCCGCTGCGATAGAGCCGATCGCCTGTCACAAACGGATTGTCGATAAAGCGCTCGGCACTGAGCTGCTCCAGTCCCAGATAGCCACGGGCCACGCCCACGCCGCCGATGTGCAGATGTCCGGTCACGCCCACCGGCACCGGCTGGTCGCGGTCATCAAGCACGTAAAAACGGTTATTGGAAATCGGCCGGCCGATCGGCAGTTGCCGGGCCGGCACCTCGGCGCCAGGCTCCAGGGTCCAGATGCTGTTGATCACCGTGGTTTCGGTCGGGCCGTAGACGTTGTGCAGCCGCGCATGGGGCAGGCGCTCCTGAAAGCGACGGGCCAGAGCCGGTGGCAGTTCACCGCCGCCGCTGAACACGTCAGTCAGCGACGCACACTGGCTGACCTCGTCGACCTCCAGAAACAGCTGTAGCATCGCCGGCACGAACACCAGCGCCGTGACCTTCCGTTCGCGCACCTCGCGCGCCAGATACGCTGGTTCGTAATGCCCGCCGGGCCGCGCGATCACCAGCCGCCCGCCAGTTGCCAGCGGCCAGAACGTCTCCCACGCCGAGGCATCGAAACCGAACGGAATCTTGTGCAGCATCGCCCCCGCTTCGCCGCAGACCTGCAAACACCACAGCAGCAGGTTGCTCAGGCCACGGTGGGCGACCATCGCCCCCTTGGGCAAACCGGTGGTGCCCGAGGTGTAGATCACGTAGGCGAGGTGGTCAGGGGTGACGCCGACATGGCGCGGATCAAGATTGTCCGCCGGCAATGACGCCCAGCTCGCGGCATCTTTTTCGAGGTCGAGAATCGGCGCTTCCCAGGTCGAGCCTTGCACGGCTTGCCGCAGGATAGCGTGCGCCGAGCCGAGGGTCAGCAGCACCGCCGGCGTGCTGTCACCGAGCATATGGCTCAGGCGCCCCAGCGGATAATCCGGATCCAGCGGCACGTAGGCGCCGCCGGCCTTGAGCACTGCCAGCAACGCGACCGGCAACTCCAGCGAGCGCTCGATGCACACCGCTACGCGTACATCCGGGCCGACGCCCAAGTTGCGCAAGTGCCGCGCCAGGCGGTTGGCCCGGGCATTGAGTTCGGCGTAGTCAAGCGACTCACCCTCGAACACAACTGCGCAGGCCTGAGGGTTGCTCGCTGCCTGCGATTCGACCAGTTGATGCACGCAGGGCGCCGCTTGCGTCAGTGGCGCGGCGCGGTTGAAGTCCACCAGCATCTGCTGACGCTCCGCCTCGTTCATCAACGGCAAGGCATTGATCGGTTGCTTGGCGTCGGCGGCGATCTGCTCGAGCAGGTGGCGGTAGTGCCCGCTCAGGCGTTCGATGGTCGCAACGTCGTAGAGGTCGGTGTTGTATTCCACCAGCAAGTCCAGGCGCCCTGCCCGCTCGACCCATTCGAATGCCAGATCGAACTTGGCCGTGGCACTGCTGGTGCCGTACGGCGCCAGTTCCAGAGCGGGCATCTGCACCGCGTTGCCTGGGGTGTTCTGCAGCACCAGCATCACCTGGAACAACGGTGAGTGACCGGGATCGCGCGGCGGGTTGACGGCCTCGACCACGCGATCGAACGGCACGTCCTGATGGGCGTGGACGTCGAACATCTGCCCCCGCACCTCACGCAGCAGTTCAGCGAAGGTCTGCTGCGGATTCAGGCGCTGACGCAGCACCAGCGTATTGACGAAATGACCGATCAGCGGCTCGATTTCCGGACGATTGCGATTGGCGAACGGCGTGCCGATGCACAGATCCTGCTGACCGCTGTGGCGCCACAGCAGCACCGCCAATGCGCCCAGCAACACGTTGAACAGCGTGCCCTGGGTCTGCCGGGCCAGCGCGGTGAGTTCACGCAAGGTGCCGTTATCGACGGACGAACTGAACGTGGCCCCGACAAAGCGCTGCACCAGCGGTCGCGGCCGGTCGGCGGGCAAGGTCGATAACAGCGGCGCGTCGTCCAGGGTGCGGCGCCAGTAATCGAGTTGCGCGTCCAGCGCCGCACCACCCACCCGCTGTTGCTGCCAGCACGCGTAATCGGCGTATTGCACCGACAACGGCGCAAGAGTCGAGGTTTCGCCACGCAGATAATCGCCGTACAGCGTGGCGATTTCATGCAGGATCACACCCATCGACCAGCCGTCGGCGATGATGTGATGCACGCTGTACAGCCACAGGTATTCATCGTCGGCCACGTGCAGTAACGATGCCCGCAGCAGTGGGCCGGCGGCCAGATCGAACGGCGCCCGGGCATCCTGTTCGACGGCGATTCGCACTTGCTGCTCACGCTCGTCGGCAGGCACTTGGCGCAGATCCGTCACCGACAACGACAGCGGCATCGACGAATGCACCACCTGACGCGGTTCACCGTCCACGCTGCAAAACGTCGTGCGCAGGACTTCGTGGCGGGCCACCAGTTGGTTGAGCGCCCGCTCCAGCTGCGCGACGTCCAACTGCCCTTTCAGCGTTACCGCCGTCGGCACGTTGTAGAACGGGTTGCCGGGTTCCAGTTGATCAAGAAACCACAGTTGCCGTTGCGAAAACGACAATGGCCAGGCCCCGTGCGCACCTGCACGACGGGGAATTACCGCGTCATCTTGCCCGCCGAGCAAGGCGATCAGTTCCTGTTTGTGACGCTTGAGCGCCTGGGTCAGTTGTTCGGTGAGAAACCCGCGCGGCGCCTTGCAGCGCAGCCTGTCACCGTCAACCTCGAGCACCACGCCATGGCGAGCGAACAACGCCAGCAATTGATCGGCAGTCATACTTCGAATTCCTCCATGTCTTCATCGTCCAGGCTGGCGGTCACAGGCTCGATGGCAAACGCCTCGACTGGCGCGCGGTGTCGTTCATCGGCCGTGCGCAGGCCGCCGATCATCGAGTAGATCAATTCATGGCTCGGCCCGAGGTCGAACAGCGTGGTCAGTTGCTGTTCTTCGACCGAGCCGATGCCGCACAGGCCCAGGCCCTGCTCGACGGCGGTCATGCTCAGCAACTGGGCCATGGCGCCGCTTTCGATGTGGCAGAAGTCGCGGCTGCGCTCGCCATACAGCGGACGAATCGCCGCCATGTCGGCGATGAAGAACAGCGAGAACGCGGCGTTCTCGTACACCGGACGGTTGACGAAATAGTCATAGGTGTCCGGGTCGAGCGCTCCGCTCTGGAGCGCCAGCAGACGATGCTGGCGGGGATCGTAGTAATACGCGCCGCCGGGCACGCCGAGCACGCGATCCGGCTTGACGTAGAGGTACGCCTGAATCGGGTACAGCCCGCCCGCCGACGGGAACTGGTATTTCACCTCGCCATCGAGTTGCCCTTGGGCCAACGCCGCCAGTACGTGCGCGAAGGCCCGGGTGGCGATCGGTTGCCGATCGTATTGGCGCACCGAGCGGTAATTGCTGAAACGTCGGGCGAAGTCCGGGTCTTGCGGCAGGTCCAGCGCCAGCGCCGGCAGGGTCTGAGCGAAGTCGCGGCGTCCGCGTTGTTCGGCCTTGAACTGCGCCCGCTGCTGGGGATCTTCGATGATGTCCTGTACGGGATCCGAGGCCTGCTGCATGTTGCCGAGCACATCCTGCCGCGCCCGGTTCTGGCGGTACATGCCAAGCAGATGCAGCAACGTCGGTTGGGCCAGCAGTTGCGCCACATGCGGGCGGAACTGCAAGGCGCCGGACAAGGCGTTGCTGATCCTGACGATATCGATCGACGTTGCGCCGAGGTTCAGCAGATTGGCGTTGGCGGCAATGGAATCGCGCTTGAGCACGTCCTGCACGATTGCCACCAGCCGTTGCTCCTGCGGGCCATCGACTTCGATCGCCGGCCCTTGCTCCTCGATCTGCTCCGGTTCCGGCAGGCGTTTCTTGTCGACTTTGCCGTTGGACGACAACGGCCACGCTTCAACAAAGGTGAACGACGGCGGAATCATGTAGGCCGGCAGTTTGTCGCTCAGGTACGCGCTGAAATCGTTGGCCTGCAACGCCGGATCGGCCTTGAGCACATAACCCGCCAGACGCTTCTCGCCCAGCGCGCTGCCCAAAATCCGCACCACCGCGCTCTGCACGCCGGGATGGCGATTGAGCGCGGCTTCGATTTCGCCCAGCTCGATGCGATAACCCTGAACCTTGACCTGATTGTCTTCGCGGCCGAGGAATTCGATGTTGCCGTCCGGCAGCAAGCGCCCCAGGTCGCCGGTGCGATACAGGCGCTCACCGGTCAGTGGATGATCAAAGAAACTGCCGGCGCTGAGCTTGTCATCGCGCCAGTAACCTTTCGCCAGACCGATACCGCCGATGTACAGCTGCCCCGCGACCCAGGTCGGGCGCACCTGCAGCGTTTCATCCAGCACGTAGAAGCGCTGATGATCGAGGGCCTTGCCGTAGGGAATGCTGCGCCACGCCGGGTCGACATGCTGCACCGGGTAGCAGATCGACCAGATCGACGCTTCGGTGGCACCGCCCAGGCTGATCAACTGCAAATCCCGCTGCAAGGCCCAGGCCCGCTCGGGCAGAGTCAATGGAATCCAGTCACCGGACAGCATCGCCACCCGCAGGCTGGCGGGCAACGCGCCGCCCTCGCCCTCTACGTACTCGACCAGCATGCCGAGCAGCGCCGGGACCGAGTTCCACACGCTGACCTGGTGACGTTCGATCAACGCCAGCCAGTGCGCCGGATCAAGTGACAATTGCGGTTCGAGGATGACCACCGCCGCGCCCACGGCGAGGGTGCCGAAGAAGTCATAGACCGACAGGTCGAAGCTCAGCGACGAGATCGCCAATACGCGGTCGTTCGGGCCGACGGCAAAGCGTCGGTTGATGTCGAGCAAGGTGTTGACCGCACCGCGATGATCGATCACCACGCCTTTGGGCTGGCCGGTGGAACCCGAGGTATAGATCACGTAAGCCAGGTCGCTTTCGTTCACCTGCACCGGTTGCAGTGGCAGTACATCGTTTGAGACTTCATCGCTCACCGCGATGGCCGTGACTTGCGCCGGCCATTCGATTTTGTCGAGCAGCGCTGGTTGGGTCAGGGCCAGACTCGCCTCGGCCCGCTCCAGAATATGCCGCAGCCGTTCCGCCGGCTGAGTCGGCTCGATGGGCAGATAAGCGCCGCCGGCATACAGAATCGCCAGGGTCGCGACCACTTGCTCCCAACCGCGCTCCATCACCACCGCGACCAAGCGGTTCGGCAGCACGCCTTGCGCTTGCAGACGGGCGCCGAGTTGCCGCGCCTCGTCGCGTAGCTGGGCGTACGTCAGCTGTCGCGCACCGATTACCGCCAGTGCATCCGGCGTGGCGAGGGCCTGACGTTCGAACAAGTCGTGCATCAACGGCAGCGTGTGCTGGTTGTCGACCGGTGCCGGCAAGCGTGCCTGCGGCAACAATTGCGGCGTGTTTGCGCCCCAGGCTGCCGGCTCGCACAGGCTGTCGAGCAGCGTGTTATAGGCGACGAACATCTGCTCGATCATCCCTTGCGGGAACAGTTCGTCGATGCTGTCCCAGTTGAACAGCAGGCGTCCTTCCAGCTCCAGCAACGTGTGGTCGAGCCACACCTGCGGGGTCTGGGTGATGCTGTGCATGTGCCTGGCATTCAACGCGTCGGCGAGATTGAACTCGGCCAGTTCCGGCGCCGCTTCCGACAGTGTGCTGTTGAACACGATCGGCATCGCCGTCTGCTGCACGCCCCGGGCCTGGGACAATTCGCGCAGTACTCGCACACCGCTGACCACCGAATGGTCGATATCGCGCCACAGTTGCGCCTGCACCGCGCGGGCCTTGTCGGTGAAACTCTGCGAACCGTCGATGCCGACTTCCAGCAGCACCAGCGAGGTGAAGTCGCCGATGATTTCGTCTACATCGGGATGCAGCGGCATGCGGTTGAACAGCGGCAGGCTCAGGGTGAAACGCGGCGTGCGGCTCCACAGTGCCAGCACTTCGCTGAACGCGGTCAGCAGCATCACCGACGGCGTCACGGCAAACTGTTTAGCCACGGCTTTGAGCTGCGCCCACTGCGCCGCCGACATGTCGCGGTCGCGGCGGGTGAAGTGCGGGTTGGCGATGCTTTCCGGCTGGCGCACCAACGGCAGGTCCGGCGCCGGGGCCAGAGTGGTCACCCGCTCACGCCAGTAGCCCAGCGCCTGCTCGTAGCGGCGGCCATCGCGCAGCTGTTGTTCGGCCAGCACATAGTCGCGGAAAGTCAGGCCCGGTTCCGCCAGTTCCAGCGTCGGATCGACGTAGAACGCCATCAGTTCGCGGGCGAGAATCTGCGTGCTCGCCGCGTCGACGATCAGCGCGTCGAGGCTGATGTGCAGATGGGTGATGCCGTCGTCGAGCAACGACAGGCTGAACTCGAACAGCGGCCAGCGACTGGCGTCCAGCACCTGGTGGGACTGGCGTTCGCGGGTCGCCTCAAGGGCGCGTTGCGCTTCATCAGCGGGCAACCCGCGCAGGTCGCTGCGCGGCATATGGTAGGTCGGCACCTGCCCCAGTACCTGTTGCGTGCCGTTGCTGAGGAACACCACGCGCAGCATGTCGTGGCGCTGGATCATGCGGTTCAGCGCACGCTCGAAACGCTCGGCGTCGAATTCGGGAATGCGCAGTTCTTCGTAGCCGTGGGCACTGACGCCGCCCAGACTGACCGTGGCCTCGCGACCGAACCAGTAGGCTTGCTGAATATCGGTAAGAGGGAACGGTTCATGTCGATTGCCGCGATCCGGCTCGAGCTGGATGAATGCCGGTTCAACGCTTTGCTCTTCACGCGACACCTGCGCCGCCAGATCCAGCAACACCGGGGTCTGGAACAGGCTGCTCAGGGACAGTTGCGCGCCCATGCGCTGGTTGATCGCGTAGATCATCCGCGTCGCCAGCAGCGAGTGGCCGCCGAGGTCGAAGAAGTTGTCGTGGATGCCGACCCTTTCGCACTTGAGGACTTCGGCCCAGATCCCGGCCATCTGACGCTCAATGTCATTGCGCGGCGCCTCGTAAGTCGCCCCGGCACTGCGTTCCGGCGCTGGCAGCGCCTGGCGGTCGAGCTTGCCGTTGCGGGTCAGCGGCAATTGCGACAGGCGAACCCAGGCACTCGGGATCATGTGTTCGGGCAACTGGCGTTGCAGTTCAGCGCGCAGGCATTCAGGGGGCGCGGTGCCGACCACATAGGCCACCAGACGTTTGTCCCCGGCCACGTCCTCACGCAGCAACACGGCGGCTTCCTGTACGCCGGGTTGTTGATGCAACAGGCTGTCGATCTCGCCGAGCTCGATGCGGAAACCGCGCAATTTCACCTGTTGGTCGATGCGTCCCAGGTATTGCACGTTGCCGTCGGCCTGTAACTTCGCGAGGTCGCCGCTGCGGTACATCCGCCCGCCCGGCTCGGCACTGAACGGGTCCGGCAGGAAGCGTTCGGCGGTCAGGTCCGGGCGGTTCAGATAGCCACGGGCCAGGCAAGCGCCAGCGATGTACAACTCGCCTGCCACGCCGATCGGCACGGGATTCAGATATTCGTCCAGCACGTACAGCCGCGCATTGGCGATGGGGCGGCCAATGGGCGGCGCGTCCGGCCAGGATTCGGCCGCGTTGCAATCGAGGCTGAATTGGCTGACCACATGGGTTTCGGTCGGCCCGTACTGGTTGTGCAACTGCGCGCCGCCGAGCCCGCGGACAAAGCCACGCAGCTCGTCATTGATTTGCAGGGCTTCACCGGCGGTGATGATCTCGCAGCCGCCGGCCGGCATCGGTGCATCGGCCTCGGTCAGGCCGGCGAGTTGCTGCAACACGGCGAACGGCAGGAACGCCCGCTGTACACCTTCGGCCACCAGGGTCGGGCGTAGCGCGGCGAGGTCCTTGCGACTGTCTTCGGTCATCAGCAACAGGCTGCCGCCCTGGCACAGCGTGCTGCAGATTTCCTGGAACGAGACGTCGAAATTCAGCGAGGCGAATTGCAGCACCCGCTGCGGTGCCCTGGCCTGATCGAGTTGCCAGGTGATCAGGTTGTCCAGCGCACGACGGCTGTGGGCCACGCCTTTGGGGCGTCCGGTGGAGCCGGAGGTGTAGAGCACGTAGCCGAGGTGTTCCGGTGTCACCGTGACCTGCGGGTCATCCGTCGGGTGTTGCGCCCATTGCGATGCGTCAGTGTCCAGGCAGCAGATTTTCGCCTCGTTAGCCGGTAGCCCGGCCATCAGGCTCGATTGCGTCAGCAGCAAGGTAGGCGCCGCATCACTGAACATGAACGCCAGGCGTTCGCTCGGGTAAGCCGGATCGAATGGCACATACGCTGCACCGGCCTTGAGGATCGCCAGCAGGCCGATGACCATTTGCGGCGAACGCTCCAGGCACAGGCCGACGCGATGCTCGGGGCCGACGCCTTGTTCGATCAGGTAACGCGCGAGGCGGTTGGCGGCGCGATTCAGTTCGCCGTAGCTCAGTTGCTCACGGTCGGCGAGCAACGCCACGGCGTCGGGTGTTTGCCGGGCGAGGCTTTCGAAACGCGCCACGCAACCGGGTAGCGACGCGGTTTCCCGGGCGGTGCGGTTCCAGTCATGAACGATGCGCTGGTGTTGCTCGGCGCTCAGCAGCTTGATCCCCGCCAGCGACTGCTCGCTATTCTCGAACATCTGCGTCAGTACCCGACGCAAGTACTCGCCGAACTGCTCGACCGTGCCGCGCTCGAACAGGCCCGAAGCATATTCCAGACCGCCGACGATCCGCCCGTCACGCTCACTGAGGGCCAGTTGCAGGTCGAACTTGGCCACGTGATGGCTGCTCTCGACGGGGGTCACCTCAAGCCCGGTCAGCAGCAGATCGGAATCCTGATCCTGTTCCCAGGCAAACAGCACCTGGAACAGTGGACTGTGGGCCAGACTGCGCGGCGGGTTGAGCAATTCCACCACTTGCTCGAACGGCAGGTCCTGATGCTCCTGAGCCTCCAGCGCCACTCGCCGCGCCTGTTGCAGCCATTGCGCCACCGACGGCGTACCCGATTGAGTCATCCGCAGAGCCAACGTATTGACGAAGAAACCGATCAGCCCTTCCAGTTCCTGTTGCGGGCGGTTGGCCGACGGCACGCCGATCACCACGTCGCTTTGCCCCGACAGGCGCGACAACAACAGCGAAAAACCGGCCAGCAGAGTCATGAACAGCGTCGTGCCTTGCTGCATGCCCAGGGCTTTCAATCGCGCGGTCAAAGCTTCGTCGAAGACCAATGGAACAAAGCCGCCGAGGTAATCCTGCACGGGCGGGCGCTTGTGATCGGTCGGCAGCTCCAGCAGCACCGGTGCGCCGCTTAGGGTTTCACGCCAGTAACGGCTTTGCTGCTCCAGAACGTCACCGGACAGCCACTGTTTTTGCCACACGGCGTAATCCACGTACTGCACCGGCAATGGCGGCAGCGGATCGTCGCGATCCTGCAACGCCGCTGCGTACAGTTGGCCGAGCTCGCGGGTGAGCACGCCCATCGACCAGCCGTCTGAGATGATGTGGTGCTGGGTCAGCAACAGCACATGGTCATCCGCCGCCAGCCGCACCAGGCTGACCCTCATCAGCGGGCCGCGGCTCAGATCGAACGGTACGGCGCCCTCCTCGTCGATCAAGCGGCTCAGGCGTTTTTGCGCATCGTTCCCCTGCACGTCAATCACCGTCAGCCGGATACTGTGCGCAGACGGCGAAACCAATTGCCGCCCTTCCCCTTCATCGGCAATGAACGTCGTGCGTAGCGCCGCATGGCGCGCCACCAGTTGATTGAAGCTGTGTTCGAGTGCTGCCACGTCCAGCGAACCGCGCAAACGCAGGTTCAACGGCATGTGATAGGCGGCGTTGCCACCCTCCATTTGCGCCAAAAACCACAGGCGCTGCTGAGCAGACGACAACGTTTGCGCGCCCGAGCGTTCAAGGGTTGTGATGGCTGGACGAGCCGCCGCCTGACTGGCGTGCAGCCGTTCGGCGAACTCAGCCAGAACCGGCGCGGCAAACAGCGTCGAGGGTGCCACTTCCAGCCCCAGCGCATGACGAACCTGCGCCAGCACGCGCATCACCAGCAGCGAGTGACCACCGAGGGCGAAGAACTGATCCTGACGCCCGACCTGCTCGACGCCGAGCACGTCGGCCCAGATTGCGGCGAGCGCTGTTTCCAGCGGGCCTTGTGGTGCCTGATACTCCTGCTGCTCGAACGCCTCGATGTCCGGCGCCGGCAGGTTTGGTCGATCGACCTTGCCGTTGGCGGTCAGCGGCAACGCATCGAGACGCACGAAGGCGGTTGGCACCATGTAGTCCGGCAGACTGGTTTGCAGCTGTTCACGCAGCGCGCGCGGGCTCAGCGTTGAGTCTGGTTTTTCGCAGTAGTAGGCCACCAGACGCGGTTCACCGGGACTGTCCTGACGCAGCAACACCACGCTTTCCCGCACGCCCGGAATGTCCGCGAGCCGGGTTTCGATTTCCCCCAGCTCCAGACGCAGCCCGCGCAATTTGGCCTGGGAATCGTTGCGGCCGAGGAATTCCAATTGGCCGTCGGCCCGGTAACGCGCCAGATCGCCGGTGCGATACAGACGCTCGCCCGCCACGAACGGGCTGTCGATGAAACGCTCAGCGGTCAGTTGCGGCAGGTTCAGATAACCGCGCGCCACGCCGACGCCACCGATGTACAGTTCACCGGCTCCCCCCTCGGCAACCGCTGTACCGTAGGCGTCGAGCAGGTAAATCCGGGTATTGGGCAGTGCCCGGCCGACGGGCAACACCGCGTCGATCTGGCTGCCTTCGGTGAATTCAAAACAGGTGCTGTCGATGCTCGCCTCGGTGACGCCATACGCCTGGACGATCTGCACCTGCTCACCGCACAGCCTGCGTAATTGCCGGGCGCTGTGGGCGGTCCAGATGTCGGAGCCGCAGACCACGGTGCGCAGGAACGACAGGTCGTGGCCGGTCTCTTCGACCCACGCCAACAGTGGATTGAGCAGCGCCGGCACGAAGTCGGCAAAGCCGATGCGCGCGTCACGTATCAAGCGATACAGGGCCGGCGGGTCCATCAGGGTGTCCCGTGGACACAGCACCAGCGTGCCGCCAAAACCCAGCGCACGGATCAGGTCGGCGCTGAACACGTCGAAGGAAAAACCGGCCATTTGCAGGTGGTTGATCGGCTCGCCCAACTCATAGAGCTGCGCCCAGTCAGCACTCACCGCAACCAGCCCGCGATGCTCGACCATCACGCCTTTCGGGGTGCCGGTGGAGCCGGAGGTGTAGATCACGTAAGCCAGGTGACGGGGTGTCAGGCCGATCGCGTGAGGATCAAGGTTGTCAGCCGCAAGCGCAGCCCAATCGCGGGCGTCGGCCAGATCCAGCAGAGTGGGGGTGGTCGCCGACTGTTCGAGCGCCGCCCGCAAAACAACGCGCGCCTGTCCATGGGTCAGCACCACCGGCGGTGCGCTGTCGGCCAGCATGTGCGCCAGCCGCGCCTGCGGATAAGACGGGTCCAGCGGCACATAGGCGCCGCCGGCCTTGAGCACCGCGAGTACGCCGACCAGCATTTCCAACGAACGCTCCAGGCACAGTCCGACTCGCACGTCCGGCCCGACCCCGAGCTTGCGAAGGTGATGGGCCAACCGGTTGGCGCGGGTGTTCAGTTCACGATAACTGAGCGCCTCCTGCTGCCAGCGTGCGGCGATGGCATCAGGGTTGCGCAGCACCTGCGCCTCAAACAGGCCGTGCACGCACAGGTCTGCATCGAACGGTTTCAAGGAGCAAACGTCGGGCTGCGTTGGATTCGTCCCACGCAAGGAGGTGTTATCGAGCATCGGAGACTACCGTCCATGACTACTTTATTGTTGTGATCAGGCCGGGACAGAACATGCCCCGCCAGTCAGGCCCCGGCATCGGATGCCGGCACGGTCATTCGAATTCAGGAGGATGGTACGGCGCGCGCGTGCAGACTCGCGTTGAACGCGGGCACACGCAGAAATTCGGGGGGAGACAGGCTGGAGAAGAACGCCGCCGCGCGGTCGGCGCAGGCAACTGGACGGTGGGTCGAATCATTGGCGACAGACGTCGCCCCATTCACTACATCGACGATTGCAAACCGCGTGACCAATTGAAACCTCGCCTTCCATTTTGAGGGTCAACGACGAGGAACAACCTGCGCGGGGATGACAGCGCCAGGGTGGTCCCGATCGGCTGCGACTGCCGGGTCTGTGGACACACGGCAATCTTCTGGCGCCGGGTTTGTGACCCGAAGCGCCGGCAGATAATAACCACGTTTTTTGCTGGTGAGGCAAACAAAATGTAGGAATTCTGCGAAATAAATATCAGCCGTTTCCCACATGATCGTGACGATGGCAAAGACACAGGGATGTCAAAAATGTTCGTACATCGTACTGCCGTTTCCTGCAGGCCACGGGCATCGAAAACCGCTGCAGAGTCTTGAGTGGTCAGCGAAAAAGTCTCCACGCGACATACTTCGGTAGCCGGGCGCTAACAAGCACTAACAACGCATAACTGACAGTCACTCGGCTGTGAAGGCAGGCTTGGATCTCACCGCTGAACGCCAGGCCACCTGCAAATCTTTTCGGTCGCCGCGCTCAGTCGAACGATGGTTTTGCGAGGGATTCGCCCACGCTGGACTACCCCGGAACAGAGCGCGGATTGTCCACAAGCACTGAGCGATCATGAAGATCAAAAACATTGCCGCTTGTGAACCGTCACGATATCGACAGAAAAAAGACCACCACTCGAAATCCTAACGAGCGCCATTATCATGGATCGGCTCTACATCAATTTCACTCGACTCACCCAACGCACGATACCGGTCCCGCAATTTTCTCAGCTCGCGCGCCTCCATCTTCTCCAAGCCCAGCGTGGCGTTCTGCGCTTCATTGGTGGCGCGTATCAGCTCATCAATCTTCAAATGCAAAATGTCGTTGTCGCGGTTCTGGGTGTTTTGAATGAGGAACACCATCAGGAACGTAATGATCGTGGTCGACGTGTTGATGATGAGTTGCCAGGTGTCGTTGTAGTGGAAATATGGCCCTGTTCCCGCCCAGGCGACGATCAGGAGGATCGCTGTCAAAAAGGTCTTCGGGCTACCCGCCCAGTTGGAAAGTGCCTGGCAAAAACGTGCAAATCTCATCTTGAAACCTCTGAATAAACCTGACTACTTGACCTCGCCGAGCGGTGAAATACTTTGTAATATTTGCACCGCTCGTCGGCGGCGCAGATTCGCGCGCGTGCTCAGGCATCAGACCAAGGGAATATTCCGGCGGCTCATCACCTGATTGATCTCCACGACCACCCGCCTCGTCGCCTCCTCGATCGTTCCCTCATTCCGGCACAAAAACCAACCCTGATCGGCAGCGACTTGCTCGAACGCCTGAGTGCAAGCGGCATGTTCCTCAAGCCCCCGAAGCACAGTGCTGCTCAGGCCGCGCCGTCGTGCCCCTGCCCTCGCCCACGAAATCTCCGGCGCAGTGACCACCCCGACATGCAGGTCGGGCACTTGGACGTTGCGATCAATATTGAGCTGCAGGATTTCTGCAAACGGGACTGTCCGGCGAAAGGCGGCCTCGGACGGATACCAGCGATCAATCAGGATGATGCTGTCGGTGGGTTGTCTGGGCAGCACGTGCCGGGAGATCCAGCGGCGACTATCAGCCAGGCGTTGGCAGACTTCGAGTTCCAGATCCCGGTCAGGATGTCGGGCGAGCCGGTTCACCAGATGCATCGTCTCGCCCCTGAACGGGTCGCTTTTTTTCTCGCACAGTCGGATGACTTTCTGGTTGCCTGCCCTGAGGGCTTCAGTGATCGCCTCCAACAGCGAGGTTTTGCCGACGCCTTTGGGGCCATCCAGAGAAACAAACAGCGGACGAGTCATTGTTCAAAGACTTCTACAGGGAGTAGCGAACACTCTAACGGATTTTCCGGTTGAACCTCTGCTGCCCACACCGACTCCCAAACTCAAATCCAGGAGAAACCTATGACCCAGACAGCTTTAGTCGTGGGCGCCAGCGGCATTGTCGGCAGCGCCATCACTCAGTTACTGATTGACAACAAGTGGCAGGTCGCCGCGTTGTCGAGGCACCCTACGCAAGCGCAAGGCGTGATCCCTATCGCCGCGGATCTTCAGGACCCGGCGTCGCTGCAACAGGCGCTGAGGGATTTGAAACCCACTCACGTGTTCATTACCACCTGGTCACGGCAAGCCACAGAAGCCGAGAACATTCGGGTTAACGCCGCCATGGTACGCAACGTGCTCGCCGCGGTTCGCCCAGCCAAGAGCGTCGAACACGTAGCACTGGTCACTGGCCTGAAGCACTACCTCGGCCCGTTCGAAGCCTATGGTAAAGGCAGCCTTCCGCAGACACCGTTTCGCGAGGAGCAAGGTCGTCTGGACGTCGAGAATTTCTATTACGCCCAGGAAGACGAACTCTTCGCCGCTGCTGAACAGGACGGCTTCACCTGGAGCGTCCATCGCCCGCACACCGTCACCGGGGTGGCCGTGGGCAATGCGATGAACATGGCAACCACCCTCGCCGTCTATGCCTCGGTGTGCAAACACACCAATCGCCCCTTTGTGTTTCCCGGATCGAGGGTGCAGTGGGACAGCCTCACCGATATGACGGACGCGCGGCAGTTGGCGAAACAACAACTGTGGGCGGCCACCACCCCGGCTGCGGCTAACCAGGCATTCAATATCACCAATGGCGACGTATTTCGCTGGAAATGGATGTGGGGCCGAATTGCCGAATATTTCGATCTGTCTCCTGCCGATTATCCCGCTTCAGTCTCACCCCTTGAAAAGCAGATGGCTGACGATCAAGCCGTATGGACGCAAATAGTTGCCGAACACGATTTGAAGGAATCGGATATCAGTCGCCTGATTTCCCCATGGCATACCGATGCAGATCTCGGTCGACCCATCGAAGTGGTCACGGACATGTCGAAAAGCCGCCTGATGGGTTTCACTGCCTACCAGGCGAGCGATCAGGCGTTTTTTGACGTGTTCGACAAACTGCGGGAGATGCGTTTGATCCCCTAGGCTGTTTCAGCACAGATAGGAAACGGTATGGCGCGTGATTTCAGGCGCAATCCGGCTACAGCTTTGAAGCGTCTTCGACTGCTTCAACCTGCGTCAGCGGGATGGTCTCAATCGCCCAGGCACGCGCCTGCCGACGTTCTGGGCTCGGCACCGCGCAAGCCTTTCGCCCCGTGAATTCTCGTCCGAGTCGGTCTTCATCGATACGCCAGCCGTTCTGCTCCAACTCTTTCACACGACGCCTGAAGAAAATCTGCAACGCGTCCGATTTCAACGACACTTCCTTCTGCCAGGAATCCGGTACACGTTCTGGCCGGACATTCTTCAGCACTTCATGATCCTGCTCGAAGATCCGAATATTGCTGGCAACAAAACGTCGGTCAAACAGTCGGGATCGGAGGAATGTACGGCCCATCATCCACCAGGTTCGCGTGCGGTTGGCATCAATGGGGACATGCGCCGAGACAATGTGGATTCGCCACCCATTCGGCAATTCAAGTTCCAGCGTCGTGCATGGGCCAGACAGATGGAAGCCTGGAATCGTCTCCACGCTCACCCGCTCAGTCGCAGATTTACGTCGAAATAACCCGCTGCGTTTTGGGCGCCGCATGATCATCTTCGCGCGCCCACTCCATGCATCGCCATCCACTTCAAACGCATCGATCTCAGGATGATCAGGGTCGCCGAACGTGCTGCCGTGAACGAATGGCGCGTGCGCAAAGTCGAGCCCGTTCTCAATGACCCGATCCCAACTTGCCTCCCAGTCGAAATACCCGGAAACCACACGAATGTTCGCGTCATCTATCCAGTCGAGCACGGGTAGCGGCGGCCTTTCGTGCTCGGGCAGATCGCCGAGAAATGCCCAGACCCAGCCGTAGCGTTCAAGTGTGGGATAGGCATCGACTCGAGCCTTGGCGGGGATGCGCACATGCGGCTGTGCCGGGATATGTGTGCAGATGCCGTCCGCTCCGAACCGCCACCCGTGGTAGGGACACTGCACGCTCTCCCCGACTTTGGCGCCGGCCGAAAGCGAGCCACCACGATGGACACAGACATCGGACAGAAGATGCGCCGTCCCTTTGTCATCACGAAAGGCAACGAATGGCTGACCAAGCAAGCGTACTGCCGCAAGTTCGTCGGTCAATTGCGTGGATGGCAGGACGACATACCAAAGGTTGGTGAGCATCAGGAAGTTGAACTCATTGGCTGGGAACGAGAGTGGCTTAGCCTTCTTCGACGCATTTGGAACAACGGTGTTCAGCTGGACGTGACATCTCGAATGAATCAAACCTTGCCACAACCATTGTCGGGTATTGGTCTGTATCCAAGTGTGTATAGAGGCGGACGCGTTACACAACATTGAGCTTCCAGCAGCGCAAGACACAAGCGAGATACACCAACCCGATGAACTACGGTCACGGCCAGCGAAGTTGCTCATGTGCCTGAAACCCCTCATCGGGAGCATCTGGACTGCTTCCACTTTCTTGACGACAAGTCGGAGGTTTAAATCAATGCAAACAAACACGTCATCGGTCTTGAATCGGCTGCACCTTAACCTCGATCGCGTCGGAGACTGGATCGCGCCTTTGAGCCTGCGCGTTTTCCTGGCGTGGGAGTTTTTTGAGGCCGGGTGGGAAAAGTGGAACGGTGAGAACTGGTTCCCAAGCATTCAAGGTGCCTTCCCTTTTCCCTTTAATCAGCTGCCCGCTACGTTCAATTGGCAGTTATCAATGTGGGCAGAACTGCTCTGTTCCATTGCTTTGCTTGTAGGTCTGGGAACGCGTCTTTCAGCACTGATCCTCATCGTGGTCACCGTTGTGGCAACTGCCGCAGTTCATTGGCCAGCAGACTGGTCGACGTTGAGCGAACTCGCAAGAGGCTACTCCATCAGCAACCAAGGCTACGGCAATTACAAGCTGCCCTTGATCTACCTCGTAGCACTTGTGCCGCTGCTGTTTACAGGCGCCGGCAAGCTGAGCCTGGATGCATTCATCCATCGGTGTATCCAGCGTTTGAATTCACGCTGAATCGACATTGCTTTCGTCAGTTACATCGGGTCGGAGAATCAAGCGAATGCAAACGAACATTTCATCATCAATATCTTTAGCTCCACAGCCCGCTCGTGAGGCGACCGTTGGCCTCGGATTGCGCCGTGCGCTTCTCAACACGCTTCGTAACGCTCCAGCCGGGGATTTCGATTTTCTAGAGGTTGCTCCAGAGAACTGGATCGGCATCGGCGGCGCTCATGGGGATGCTCTGCAGTCGCTAGCTGAACGTTACCCGCTGTCATGTCATGGCCTGTCACTGTCGCTAGGTGGCAGTGCGCCTCTGGACGAGTCTTTTCTTGAGCAAGTACGAGGATTTCTCGATCGCTACCACGTGCCGTTCTATAGCGAACACCTGAGTTACTGCAGTGACGATGGCCATCTATACGACCTGCTGCCGTTGCCATTTACTGAGGAGGCGGTTCATCACGTTGCCGCGCGCATCCGTCGTGCACAGGACATCCTCGGCCGCCGTCTTGCCGTAGAGAACGTCTCTTATTACGCCGCTGCTCATCAGGATATGGACGAGCTTACTTTCACCAATGCAGTACTTCGCGAGGCCGATTGCGATCTGTTGCTCGATGTTAATAATGTGTACGTCAACTCAGTGAACCATCGGTTTGATCCAACGGTTTTCCTGGCCGGAGTGGAACCAGAACGCGTAGTCGCCATGCACGTGGCTGGGCATTACGACGAAGCCGATGACCTGATAATCGACACCCATGGTGCTTCGGTCAAACCGGTAGTCTGGTCATTGCTGGAACAGGCTTATGGCCTCTTTGGTGTGAAGCCAACGCTGCTGGAGCGCGATTTCAACTTTCCGTCTTACGACGAACTTGTGGCTGAGCTGAATACCATCAGGCGGTTGCAGCGCGACGCCGATGCTTTGGTGCGGGTGACCGTCGATGGCTGACTCCACTGCAAGTTTGCACAGTCAGCAGCTCGCGTTGACCCGTTACCTGCGTGACCCGGACAGTTACGCGCCGCCTGCGCAGATGAATCCCGCAAGAGCACAGGTCTATCTGAACCTGGTGTTCAATAATCTCCTGAGTTTGCTGGGCGGAACGTTTCCGGTACTGGTTGCCGTGTTGGGCGATGCTGGCTGGCGTGCGCTGGTCCGACGTTTTTTGCGTGACTACCGCGCGCAAACGCCACGTTTCGGAGAAATTGCTCGTGAGTTTGTAGACTTCGTAGCGAGCCTGGAGGACGCGCCTGGCTTTGAGCATCCCTGGTACCCGTTCTTGCCTGAATTGGCCCATTACGAGTGGGTGGAGATGGCGCTGCAACAGTTGGACGCTGCGCCGTTAAAAGCCAGTGATGCGGAACAGTTACTCGCCCGCCCCCTCAGGCTTTCCCCGCTCGTCTGGCCGTTGGCTTACACCTGGGCCGTACATCGTCTTGGGCCAGGTTATCTGCCTTCTGAACCGCCAGAACAACCGACGTTGCTGCTGATCAGCCGTGTGCCGAGTGGCCAGGTGCAATTCTCCCAGGTCAGCCCTCTCGCGTTCCGTTTGTTGCAGCGGATCGAGCACTTCCCTGACATGGATGGACGGGCGCAGTTGCACGCTTTGGCTGCGGAGGCTGGTGCATCAGACGTGACCGGCTTCGTTGCCGACGCACTGGTTCTGCTGCGCAAGCTGCATGAGCAAGCTGCCGTCGGCGTAGCAGCGACACCGGTTTCAAGGCCGTAGTCCTGACGAGTGATCAAAGGCCGAGGTCAGCTTTTGTATCTCTATGTACCTGCACGCGAAGTCTTGGGATTGGCTTACAAATGCATCTCTCGCTTGATACATCGTGGATACATGACCCCGGCTAAATAAGCCTTACCCGAATAAGGTCGCCCTGTCGAAGTGGAAGACGCCTGCGCGCATTAGCCCTGTAATTCAAGGCTTTTCCCACTTCGCCTAGAGCTTCCTTGCGGGTTTATTCGCCCTGTGGCGTGAACCGCGGCCTGGCCGCGCAAAGTATCTGGAGAATCACCATGTACCGTAAATCTTTCTCGAACAAAAAAAGTCTTGGCCTGGCCGCTATCGCTTTAGCCGGTGGCATGAGCCTGGCATCGTCTGCGGCATTCGCTGTAGAGCCATTGCCTCAAGGTTATCAATTGGCATCGGCGGATAAAGCCGGCGAAGGTAAATGTGGCGAAGGCAAATGCGGTGCCAGCCAAGCCAGCGACAAGTCCGTGACTGCCGAAGGCAAGTGCGGTGAAGGCAAGTGTGGTGACGACTCTTTCGCTCGCACAGATACCGACCATGATGGTCGCGTCTCTCTTAAAGAACTCCTGGCTGTGGCACCTCAGGGCGGTGAAGAATTTCAAGCGATGGACACCAACCACGATGGTTTTCTTTCTGAAGGCGAGGTCTACAAGTTCAGAAGCAACCAATACCTTTCCAACGGCAAGAAAGTACCCACCGAGCTTTTCACCCACATGAGCAAAGCGCAGAACTGATTCATTCCTCCTGCCGTAGCATTCGCCCTCCCCTGCGGCCGCCGCCAGGGAGGGCGATTTACCTTCTGCAGATGTATTGATTACACAGCGTCACAAGTGATGTTCTCCGCCCCTGATTTATCCACTGAAAGCGACACTTTAAAGTCCATCCACTGCTCACCTCATCATGTCGATGGGGCGCCAACAGGAGACTTCCCCATGCCTTTCATCAGCGTTCGTATCACCCGCGATGGCGTCACCAAGGAACAGAAATCCCAAGTCATCGCCGAAATAACCAGAACCATGCAAACAGTGCTCAACAAGGATCCGCACCTCACGCATATCGTCATTGAAGAGGTCGATACCGATAACTGGGGCTATGCCGGAATTAGCACCACTGAGTACCGCCAACAGCTGGCGGAGTTGAAAAAATGACTTTTCCTGTCAGGATCGACTTTGTGTCGGATGTCGTGTGCCCTTGGTGCGCACTCGGCGCCACAGCGCTGGAACAAGCCATCGCAAATGTTGCCAGCGAAGTTGCTGTGGAGTTGACCTTCAAGCCTTTCGAACTGAACCCGGACATGCCGGCCGAGGGCGAGCACGCCATCCAGCACATGATGCGCAAATACGGTCGCAGCGCCGAAGAAGTTGCCTCGCGCAATGAAATGATCATCGCGCGCGGCAAAGCCATCGGTTTTCAGTTCGACCTGGAAAAGCGCAGTCATTTCTACAACACCTTCGATGCCCATCGCCTTCTGCTGTGGGCCGTGCAGGAAGGCCGCCAGGTTGCGCTGAAGAAAATCCTGCTCGAGGCATATTTCACCCACGGCCAGAACCCCAGCGATCACGAAACATTGGTGCGCCTGGCCGGTGAAGCAGGACTTTCAACCACCCGCGCCCGCGAGATTTTGACTAGCGAGGCGTTCGCTAGCGAGGTCCGCGAACTTGAGGGGTTTTACCTTGAACGCGGAATTAATTCGGTCCCGGCCATGGTGCTGAACGGTCGTCAGTTGGTGTCTGGATCGCATTCAGTCAAGGAATACGAACACATCCTCAGGCAGGTGGCACGAGAGTCCGCCACAGCCTGACAAAGCGGCTTACCAACACGATGCCCCGGGCAAGCCCACGGCACCGGTCACTCAACCTGTGTGGAGTACATCGTCATGTCGAACGCCCTCTATCCGCTGAACCGCACCGCTTATCTGCTGGTCGATCCGTACAACGATTTCCTCTCGGAAAACGGCAAGGTCTTCCCCTTGATCAAGCCGATTGCCGACCAGGTCGGTCTGCTCGACAACCTGCGCGCCCTCGATCGCGCCGTACGAGCGCAGAACATTCCGGTGGTTATTGTGCCGCACCACCGCTGGGAACACGGCGACTACGAAGGCTGGGGCCATCCAACGCCGACCCAATGCAAAATCATGCACATGCACCACTTCGCACGCGGTGAATGGGGCGGTGAATGGCATCCCGATTTCGCGCCGAAGGACGGCGACATCGTCGTACAGGAACATTGGGGCGCCAGCGGCTTTGCCAATACCGACCTCGATTTGCGCCTGAAGCAGAAAGCCATCACCCACGTCATCATCGTCGGCCTGCTCGCCAATACCTGCATCGAAGCGACCGCCCGCTACGCCTCGGAATTGGGCTACCACGTCACCTTGGTGCGTGACGCGACCGCCGCTTTCCGTGCGGACATGATGCACGCTGCCCACGACCTGAACGGGCCGACTTTCGCTCACTCAATCGTGACCACCCACGAATTGATTGCTGCGCTGGCACCGCAGGAGTAATGGCCCGTGAATCTCACAGTTTTGCTCTACTCCCGGGTATGTGGTGGCGTACGCGCTAACGGGCGCAAGAGTGTCGACCGTCGGAGCGAGAGCAGATGTAAGGGTTTTCATGACGCTTCCATTTCTATTGATGAGTGATGGGACGCCTCAATTGCCGCAGACTCATAGACGACAGAGGGTCAAGGCGCGACGTGGGTGTGAAAGATCTTACTGACGACCGTCCACTTGCCATCGACTTTCAACAGGTGGAAAAAGTCGGTGAAGGAAATGCCGGACATGTCGTTGGCGTCGATGCGTGCGCTAGCGGCCGTACCAACGATTTCAACGCGGACGATAGCTGCCGGTGCATCAGGGGACGGGCGAAAACCTTCATCAATACCCTTGAAAAGGATTTGAATTGCACCACCGGCCAAGTGACCGTCTACATCGACGCTGAACATGGTTGCTCGCTCATCGAAAGCTGGCTTCATGATGCTGCTTTTCGCTTGCTTGCAGCCCTCAATGTACTTATTCAGCACCTCGGTAATGGCTTGGTATTCGTGAACGTAAGTAGGTTTGCTCATGGTGTACTCCTGGTTCATCGAGTCGAATTGGATTGAGGTCTGGCACGCTTATGACGAGGACAAATTCACGCCTTGGTATCTAGCCATACAGAGCCGTAACGAGTGTAGGCTTCAGGAATCTCAATGACTTCTTTCAAGTCATCTGCTGCAGTACGCACCCAAAATGGATCGCGCAGCATTTGCCGTCCGACAAACACCAAGTCAGCTCGGCCGTTCTGCAGGATTTCCTCGGCTTGACGACCACTCTGAATCACACCCACCGCACCCGTCGCAATATGCAGCTCCTTACGTAGCAACTCAGCGGCTGGTACTTGGTAACCTGGATAAGTCTGAACCTTGATCATTTTGATCCCACCGGAGCTGCAGTCGATCAGATCGACGCCCTGCTCTTTCATCCAGCGACCGTATTCAAGAAATGACTCGGGTGTGTTTCCGCCTTCGGCGTAATCAGAGCTGGAGATACGAACAAACAGAGGACGATCGCCCCAATGGGTTTTGACTTCCTCCAGCACTTCGCGCAGGAAGCGATAGCGACGCTTGGCATCACCGCCATATTCGTCATCGCGGGTATTGGCGAGTGGGGATAGGAACTCACTCAGCAAATAACCGTGAGCGGCATGGATTTCGAGCACATCAAAGCCCGCTTCACTGGCGCGTCGTGCGGCCTCGCCATAAAGCTTCACCAAACCCGGAATTTCGTCAGCCGCGAGTGCCCGAGGCACAGGGCTGGAATCCGTAAACGGAGTCGCCGACGGGGGGATATGAATAAGGTTGGGCAGATCGGCATTGCGTCCCGCATGGCCGATCTGAGCGCCGGCTTTCGCACCAAAGCTGTGAAGCAGTTCGGTTAGCCCTTTCAAGCCGACAACGTGTTCATCGCTCCAGATCCCAAGGTCACCAGCCCCGATACGACCGTCAGCCTGGATAGCCAGCGTCTCGGGAAAAATCAGCGCCGCCTGACCCAGTGCGCGAGCTCCATAATGAACGCGGTGCCAATCAGTGACAAAGCCATCATCCGCTGCCATGTGCATGCACATGGGGGACATGACGACCCGGTTTTTCAGTTTAAGGCCTTTAATTTCATGGGGGGATAACAACAAACTCATCTGGCGGATTCCATACTGGTCAATATGGAATCATGCTAACTTACACACCACTTGCGTGTAAGTACGCACAATTTTGTGCTGTAGGCACACTTTTTATACCATGGTGATTTCAGTGAAAAAATGTAACCCTCAGGATGAAATTGAGGCCTTCGCATGTCCCGTCGCGTTTACTGTCGATGTCATAGGTGGAAAATGGAAATCGCTCATACTGTTTCACTTGATGTCTGGAACGAAGCGCTTCAACGAGCTCCGACGCCTCATTCCAGATATCACTCAGAGGATGCTGACACTCCAGTTGAGAGAGCTGGAGACTGATGGGGTTATACATCGCGAAATCTATCGCGAGGTGCCGCCAAAGGTTGAGTATTCGCTGACAGAATTAGGCAACTCTCTCGCGCCTTTGGTGAGTGCCATGCGGGAATGGGGAGCTGTTCATGAGCGAAAGATTTTGGAGCTCAGGCGCTCTGCGGTGCCGGCGAGTTCGGTCGCTTCCTGTTCCACCATCTGATCACGCGAGGGCTTTGTGCTTCAGCACTGCTTTGAGCCGACAATCATCAGCTTCCAGGGCCTTTGGTATCCACGCTTAGAATACTTGCCTGGCCAAGCCTGTACGCGTCAATTCTTTGAAGTGTTCAATGCCTGTTTAGAAACAATTGAAGGCTATTGTGACCATCCACAATCAGTCCACGTATGAGTTCCTGATAGTCGTCTGCTGTATTCAAATCTTGCAGGTCAAAGCTTGCAGACCAATTGATGAACGTCTTGGGCTGTCCAGTGAGAGAGGCCAATTTCACCGTGGCAACATAATTGTCCAGCGGTAATGGCGCCTCCTCGAAGCGGTAGGATAGCGTTGTATTGTGATCATCGACCGATAACAAACGCTCCCTGACAACTGCGCCATCGGCCAGCGTGAGTCTGCGAATACAGCCGACCAATCCATCAGGTTGGTTGTCCTCAATGCTGCTTTCGACAATCGATGGATGCCATTTATGAATCTCTCCAAATTTTTTCAACACGCTCCAGGCATGTCCAACATTGCTGTCCAAGACAGCGGAAAACTCAACCATCGGCATCGTGTATCTCCCTTCAGATATGTGCTGTAAGCGCACGGCGAGTCGGCGCAACCACCAGGCTGATCCGTGGATCGTCGAGCGCCTGTTTCAGAACCTCGCGTCCAGCCAGCCCCGTAGCGCCAATCAAAACTAATTTCATTGCAAGCAACGCTCATGACCAAGCCTGCGAACAGCGTCGGAGACTGGCATGTCACCTTGAGTAAGCTCGATAATGACTCGACTCACCCTGGGCTGTTCGATCAACTCGGCAAGTGTCGCTGCTACGTCATCTCTCGAAACTTCACCGTAAGGAATAGCAACGTCAGCACGGATTCTGCCAGTGCCTGGGTCATCCAGAAGCGTTCCTGGACGCACAATTACCCACTCCAGACCCGTCCCAACCAAGTGAGCGTCAGCTCGTTTTTTCACGGCAATGTAATTTTCGAAACCTTCGGATGACGGACTACCACGCAGCGCATCGGGGAAGGCCGAGACCAGAATGAAACGCCGGACACCTGCCTGAATTGTCGCGGCCACTGCCAACTCCAATCCCCGACCATCAATCGCATTAGTCAGATCCATACCTGCGCCGCCTGCCCCTGCGGTGAAGACCACGGCATCAATGCCCGACATAAGTCGCGCCATTTGCCCGGGATCCAGCTCAAGCAAATTGCCTATAACGGGCGTCGCGCCCAGGGCCGCAAGCTGACTTTCCTGCTCCGGGTTCCGATGCAGTGCGATCGCTTCGTGACCTCGCCCGACGAGCTGCTTAACCAATCGCCGCCCCACTTTGCCAGCGGCGCCGATGATGAAAACCTTACTCATGATCGCTTCTCCATTTGACGATGAACGAGCTCCGATCCCGGGATTGATTCAACCGGGATCGGTGAACGCTCAACCTTCGAACTGGTGATAAACCTTGGCGATGACCTTCCAGGTGCCGTCGATTTTGATCAGGGTCAGGTAGTCGTTGTAGTCGGCACCGATCGCATCCTTTTCCATATCGACACGCACAACGGCTGTCGTGGGTGTGATTGCCAAGATATCGAGGCGAGTCGTAATTTCTGGGGCGCTGCCATTCTTCTGAACGAAATCAAACAGATTCTTGATCGGGCCGCCAAGCAATTCACCATTTGTGAAACCGTACATCACAGCGTCTTTATGGAAAGCTTGAGCCACGCATTCTGCACTGCCCACACGCAGACCTTCAACGTACTGATTGGCGGTAGCGATGACAGCGTTGTACTCGGAGGTTGGTACTGCCTTGATGTTCTTTGACATGGTTCTCTCCTTTCATTAGGGCGACGTAAAACACACGCCGCCAGACGCGCTCAAATGCTCAAGCGGTCGGATGGGTGTGGTAAATCTTGCTGACGATCGTCCACTTGCCTTCTACCTTCAGCAGGTTGAAGAAGTCGGTGAATCGATACCCCGAAACATTGTCAGTATCAACGCGCGCACTGGCGGCAGTGCCCACGATGTCGATGCGAACGATCGCGGCTTTGGCTTCGGGAGATGGGCGGAAAGAGTTGTCGATGACGTCGTACAGATTCTGGATCGCGCCGCCGACGAGCTTGTCGCCGTCGACGCCAAACATGGTTGCTTGCTCGTTGAACGCGGGCTTCATCAAAGTGCTGTCAGCCTTGGCACCACCTTCGTTGTACTGACTCAGAACAGCAACGATCGCGTCGTATTCCTGGACGTAGGTTGGATTACTCATGATGTACTCCTGGTTGCATGTTGCCGGTGACTTTTTGGTCAATCGGACACGGGATACTCAAACGACAATCACCAATCCTGGCGAGTCGGCGAGATGATGAGATCGTTGACGGTGACGTTTTCCGGTTGGTTGAGCGCGTAGATCACTGCGCGGGCAACATCGTCAGGCGCAATGGCAATCCGGTTCAGCTCTTGGGCAGCCTTACGCCCTTCAGGATCGCTGACCTTGTCCGCCCAGCCGGTATTGATCACGCCCGGGCTGACAGTGTTGACGCGGATGCCATGCTGCACGCCCAACTCCTTTCGCATGGATTCGGTCATGGCCTGGACGAAGAACTTGGTAGCGCTGTAAACACCCGCCGCCGGGCCGACCTGGTGACCTGCAACGGAGTCCATGTTGAGAATCTGCCCGGATTTCTGTCCAAGCATGAATGGCAACACAGCAGCAGTAGTGTTGAGGTAGCCCTTGATGTTCACATCGATCATCTTTTCCCAATCCTGCACGGCCAGATCGACCCAGTTGGAAAAGAGCATCAGACCGGCGTTGTTGACCAGGATGTCCACTGCGCCATAGGTATCTTGTGCAAACTTCGCGAGCGCTTTGGTTTGATCCAGATGGGTAACGTCTGTAGTGAACGCGACCACGTCGCTCCCGGCCTCACGCAACTCGGCAACAAACGCTTCCAACCCGTGCTGATCGAGTGCTGCTGCCACGACGCGAGCGCCCTGTGCGGCCAATGCGCGGGTGGTGGCAGCACCAATGCCGGAAGATGCGCCAGTGACGATGGCAACCTTGTTTTGCAAATAATTCATATTTGAGTACCTCTTGTGCGGCGAAATGTTTTCGCGACGAAGCCTCCCCGCGCCGAACTGACGCAAAGGGAATCTCTAATCAGTTGGAGTTGGCCGTTGGCCAATCGATGTAGCCCTTGGCGCCTCCGCCGTAGTAACTCTCGCGCGGAGCTATGGTCAGCTCGACACCGCGACGCAGGCGCTCTACCAGGTCGGGGTTGGCAATGAACAACCGCCCAAACGCCACGGCATCAATCCGCCCTTGCGCCCTGCGCTCCAGCGCCATTTCCAGGTCATAGTTGTTGTTGCCAATGTACGAACCTTCGAACTGCGCACTCAGCGCGTCCAGATCCACCCCTTCAGGAACGGTACGAGAGGTGGCTGTCGCGCCTTCGACGAAATGCAGATAGGCCAAATTGAATCTGTTCAACTGTTGAATGAGGTGACCGTAGGTCGCCATGACGTTGCTGTCCGGAGGCGTGTTACCTGCATCAGGAGTTACGGGTGAAAGGCGGATGCCGACCCGATCACTGCCCCAAATTGCTACCACGGCTTCGGTGACTTCAAGTGTCAGTCGTGTCCGATTTTCGATGGAGCCACCGTACCGGTCAGTCCGCTGGTTGGTGGTATCACGCAGGAACTGATCGAGCAGATAGCTGTTGGCAGAATGGACTTCCACACCGTCGAAACCGGCTCGCTTGGCATTTTCTGCCGCATGCCTGTACTGCTCGATGATCCCCGGGATCTCTGAGGTCTCAAGCGCCCGAGGCATGGACACTTCGACCATGCCATTGTTGGTATAGGTGGTACCTTCGGCCTTGATTGCCGAGGGCGCGACCGGCGCTTCGCCGTTTGGCTGCAACTCAACGCTGGAGAAGCGACCTACGTGCCACAACTGGCTGACGATTTTTCCGCCGGCCGCATGCACTGCGTCAGTGACTTTTTTCCAGCCTGCCACCTGCTCCTCCGTCCAGATTCCCGGCGTCATGGCATAGCCACGCCCCTGAGCCGAAATGTTCGTGGCCTCGGCAATGATCAGGCCCGCGCTGGCACGCTGGGCGTAATAAGTAGCGTGCATTTCATTCGGCACGCCGTCGTCGGCCATTCGGCTGCGAGTCACGGGGGCCATGACAATTCGGTTAGCCAGTTGTATCGCCCCCATGGTCATAGGGGAAAACAGGTCGGTGTCTGCGGCAACATCAATCATAAAAACTCCAAATGAATAGACCGGTCGTCTAGTTAAAAGCTTAAAAAAAATGCCCCTATGCCAGCAGGCGCTTACTCGTGTTCAGTGCCGTATCAAAGGCAGCCGTCGTATTGCGGACTTTTACCAGAAGCGATGCCCCCAACCACAATTGATACAGCGATTCAGCCAGTGATTCTGCGTCTTGAGCCGAAGTGATTGAGCCATCAGCCATTCCTTGCTGAACACATCGCGTGATTCTCTCGATGATCAGCGCTGTGCCCTCCTCCAGTACGCCGCGCATGTCTTCCGACAGGTCGCACACTTCGGCGCCGAGTTTCACCACCAGGCATTTCTCCTCGGGATGATCGAACGCCTGCGTCTTCGCCCAATAGCGCAAATAGCCAAGGAGCCGCTCGGCACCCGTCCCTTGCGCCGCCATAACGACGTCCACCCGCCCGATGTACTCCTGAAAGTATTCCTCCAATAGTGCCTGGCCGAATTCCTCTTTGGAGGAGAAGTAGTGATAAAACGACCCTTTAGGTACACCCGCCGCCTTCAGCACTTCCATAAGACCGACAGCGGTGTAGCCTTTGTGGGTCATCAATGCCTTCGCTACATCGATGATGTGTTGTCGCATGTCTTGATTAGGTTTTTTCATAGTGAGCACAGCCTAATCAGAACTAGACCGGTCGCCTAGTAACCATTTCCAGTATCTGACGAACGCGACTAAACCCTTGCTGCCGTGTGCGGCTGAGAGGGTTTCAGTGCAACCTTCTCCCACTTGGCGATAACCAACGGTGCAATGGCATTGCCCAATACGTTCAGCGTGGTGGTGCCACTGTCGATAATCCTGAAGATGCCTGCGATCAACGCCACGCCCTCCAACGGTAATCCGGCGGACGCCAATGTCGCTGACAGGATGATGATGGCAAAACCGGGTACCCCTGCTGCTCCCTTTGAGGTCAGCACCATCGTCACCACCAGCAGGATCTGCTGCGACAGAGAAAGGTCGATGCCATAGAGCTGCGCCACGAAGATCGTTGCCACACCGAGAAAAATCGATGCGCCATCCAGGTTGAACGCATAACCCACTGGCACCACAAAACCGACGATCCGACGCGGCACACCGTAGTTCTCCAATCGCGTCATCAACTGCGGCATGACGGCGGCGGACGCGGCACTCGAAAACGCCAGAATAAGCTCATTGCGAAAGTACCTGATCAACTTGAAAATGTTTTCGCCGATCAAATAGCAAATGCCGCCAAGTATCACCAACGCGAAAACTATCAGCGCCAGATAAACCACCCCGATTAGCTTGAGCAACGGCAACAATGAGGCGAAACCAAACGTCGCCACGGTCGCGCCGATCATTCCAAACACGCCGATCGGTGCATAAGCCATGACGATTGAGACGACCTTGAACATTGCATCGGAAAGGCTCTGAACTACCGCGATGAAGGGTGCGCTTTTGTCCTTCGGCAGAGCGTTCAATGCCATGCCTAACAGCACCGCGAAAAACAACACGGACAGCAACTTCGCTTCTGACATAGCAACCAGCACATTGTCAGGGACGATGTTCTGCAAGATGACCAATGCGCCTTTGGCCGGCTCCAGAGTGATCGCTGCAGTGCCGTGCGAAATACCGGAAATGTCGGTGCCCGTCCCCGGCTCGAAAACATTGGCGAAACACAAGCCGATGACAATGGCCAAGGCCGTAATTGCAAAAAAGTAGCCCAGCGATTTTATCCCCATGCGGCCAAACGATTTGTTATCGCCACCGCCTGCGATGCCCAGAATCATGCAACAGAACACAATCGGTACAACCACCATCTTCATCATCTTGATGAAGATATCTCCGAGCGGTTTTAGGATCTCCGAACTCACCCATGCCTGATACTGCGGATGCGTATTGAAGTACCAACCGACAAGCACGCCAAGCAATAGCCCGGCAACGATTTGCCACACCAAGGGAATACGTTTCATGTCTAGCCTTCTTGTTGGAGTGAAAGGTCTGCGTCTATTCGCAGTTGCTAGAGTCATGAGCTTCCAGCTCATTTGAAATCAAATGGCACAACGCCGTTGTGCCATGGCTGTTGTTACTTGGCGAAGAGCTGGCTCATATCCTTGAACGCCTTGAACTCAAGAGCGTTGCCGCACGGATCAAACAAAAACATGGTGGCTTGCTCGCCCACTTGGCCTTTGAAACGAATGTACGGTTCGATCACAAATTCGGTATCAAACGACTTCAGACGTTCGGCCAGTGCCTCCCACTGTTCCCAACCTAAAATGATGCCGAAATGCGGAACTGGAACATCGTGTCCGTCAACCGGGTTGCTATGCACGCTTTCCTGCGAAGCGGTTTTTGGATGTTCGTGAATCACCAGTTGGTGACCATAAAAATCGAAATCTACCCACTGCGTGCTGGAGCGCCCTTCTTCAAGACCAAAAACCTCACCGTAAAAGGTGCGAGCTGCAGCCAGGTCGTAAACAGGGATAGCAAGGTGGAATGGCGAGAGGCTCATGAGAACTCCAAATATTTTTTGTTGGTTGGCGAACATTTCCACCGCCATTGGCTCTCTGGATTAAGCCGTTGCCGTGGATGGGAAACATCGTAGGACGGGAAGCCAAACATAAAAATCAATATATATTTCTTAGAAACACAACTAATATTTGTGAATGATCAAAGAACTGAAGACACTCATTGCTGTGGCGCGTGAAGGCACGTTCGCCGCTGCCGGCAACAAGATCGGCCTGACTCAGGCCGCCGTGAGCGCGCAAATCCAGCGCCTGGAAGCCGAGCTCGGGTTCGAAATTTTCGACAGGAAAGGACGCTCGGCCCATCTCAACAAAATGGGCCACCAGATACTTCTGCAGGCGCAAGAGCTGCTGAGACTTTATGACAATCTGGGCTCTACAACGCTGGGCGAGCCTCCCAGCGTGCTGGTCAACATCGGTGCGATCGCGTCCGTGCAGCGCTCCTATTTGCCCGATGCGCTCGCAAAGTTTCACAAACAGTGTCCGCAGTGCCGCACGCGTGTCATCCCGGGCCTTTCAATGGAGATGGTGAACCTCGTCGACGCCGGCGAGATCGACATGGCCGTGATCATTCGCCCGCCTTTCTCCCTTCAAAGTGACCTGCGCTGGACGACACTTGCGCTAGAGCCCTATCGACTGATCGTGCCACGTGACCTAGAGGGAGAAGACTGGTCGGAACTGCTGTCCAGCCAGCCATTCATTCGCTATGACCGATCATCCTTCGGCGGCAGGCAGGTAGACCGTTTCCTGCGGCAGATGCATTTCACCTTGCAGGAAGTTTGCGAGCTGGATGAACTGGAGGCCATCATCAAGCTGGTTGAAAAGGGTGTAGGCGTAGCTCTGGTGCCGCAGACAAAACCCCATCAAGAATGGCCCGCAGGTGTACGGGCGATCGATTTGGGACAACACACCTTTCACCGGGATATCGGGTTGGTACATCGGTCTCGACAGAGTTTTACGGAGCCTGTGCGAATTTTGGCCCAGCTTATTAGTGATCAGGTAACAGCGATCTCCAAATAAGAGTTTCAAAAAAGGCCCTATCGGGCCTTTTTACTCAATCAACAAATCACTTGGTCAGCCAAGACTCTACGGTCGCGGCGCCGTGCTTTGTCTTCCACTCCTTGAGCGTCTTGTGATTGCCGCCCTTCGTCTCTACCACTTCGCCGGAGTGCGGGTTTTTATAGACTTTCAACTGGCGAGGCTTGCGGCTACCCGCTTTGGACTCGACAGCTGGAGCGCGGCGACCTGCCTGTGGATCAAGCACATTGATCACGTCCTTCAAGCTGTAGCCGTACTTTGCGAGCAAATCACGCAGCTTGGTTTCGAACTCGATTTCTTTCTTGAGGCCTGCGTCACCCTTGAGGGCTTCGAGAGCCTGAAGCTGTTCGGCGAGGTGTTTTTCGAGCTGGCGGAATTCTGCGAGTTTGGACATGAAATCTCTCTTCTGCTATTGATCGGGGCTTCCCGCTAAACAATATCCTAAATTTACAAAGTCGGAACTACCGCGCCGGTACTCCCTCGATCAAGTAGACGTCCGTCTTGGCTGAACGCTGGCGGACTTTCCTCAGTTCTGTGTACTGCGCGGAGTTGTACCAAGCCTGGGCTTTTTCGACGCTCGCGAACTCGATGACCACACGGCGACGCTTTGGTGCTTCACCTTCAAGCGAAATGGTTTTTCCGCCTCGCACGATGAAATGTCCGCCATAGGGTTTGAAAGTTGATTCGACCTGCGCACTGTAAGGCTTCATCCCCTCGGGATCGGTAACTTCAAACTCGGCGACATAGTAGGCCGGTGGTGCGGCAGACTCTGCGTCCGATGCCATCACCCGACAACTGCCCGCCGCAAAATACGCCAGTCCCGCCAGGGCAATCGCCATCACCTTGAAATTTTTCATTCACTTTGCTCCATTGAGAAATCAACTTGACCAGCGCGCAGCCGGTTATCGGCCAGACCGTGAACCAAGCTCGATCGGGGTGGTTTCAATCAGGCGCTTCGACAGAATCATCGACTTCGTAGTAACAGCGTACTTTTTGAAGTGCGGCGATTCGATATGGCTTCGATATGCCGAGTCGCTGGCGTAGATTTCGAAAAAATGAAACCAGTTTGGACGGTCGACTTCGGCGACTGCGTAGATGGATATGACGCCGGACTCTACTCGAGTCGACTCAGAGATCTCTTCTTTGACTGCGGCTTGATAGGCAGCAACCTGTGCAGGGTCGATTTCAAGTTGCGCGATGCGTACCACCAGGCCATTGTCTTCGGCGGCCAGCGCTTGTCCTGCCAGTAATCCTGTCAATGCGATCACTCTTGATAAACGTTTACCCATCAGTTTTTCCCCTTCCTTCACTGCGGCAGCGCATATGCCACCACGTAATCACCCTTCTGCGTCGTCGCCGAATTACCGCCAGCGCTGACGACCAGATATTGTCGGCCACTCTTTGGAGAAACATACGTCATCGGTGTTGCCTCCGCACCGAAGGGCAACCGCCCTTTCCGCAGCTCTTCCCCGTATGCTCGGCGGCTTCCCTCCTCATTGCCCGGTGTTGCTGCAGCTGAGCCAGCCACGTCGATTTTTCCACCGCTGGTTTATCAATCGTCGACATCCGAGGCCAAGGAGAGCGGCTGAATGAGCTGCGGGCCTTGGTTACGCACGTTCCCCACATCCTTGCCAACCTTGTACCAATGGAAATCCGTTGCCGGCCTGCAGTGCTCCATGGCTAATTCGCGAGCGCGTTCAGGTGAGGTATTGGGGTCGATCCATTCACGCGCATGCTCAGGCGCCAAGACCAGGGGCTTGCGGTCGTGGATATCGACCATGCCTTCATCACTTGCCGCGGTGATGATGACGAAGCCATCCCTTTCGTCCGGTTCCAGAGCTTCGTGCACCTCGGCCAACCCTGCGAAGAACATCGGAATCTGCTCTTTCAGGGTGATGAAATACGGCTGCTTTTTCTTCGGATCCTCTTCGTCCTTGACCCACTCGAACCAGCCGTTCGCCGGCGTGAGTACGCGGCCGTTTGGCCAGAGCTGATTGAAAAACCTGCCGGTGATGACGGTCTCGACTCTTGCGTTGATCGGGTCAGGACGCTTTCCCTTCGCCCAGAATGGCGCCCAACCCCATTTGACCTTGTCAATGCTCAAGCCCTCCTGAACCGGCCGGATGATTTCCACCCGCGTCGACGGTGCGACGTTGTATCGCTCAACGGGCCAGAGGTCATAGCCATTGATCACCAACTGCCTTGGCGCAAGCTCCTTGAGGTAGTGATCCATCGATTCGTAAATCGAGTAGCGTCCGCACATGCTGTCACCCGTCGAATTGTGGTGCCTATGACATTGACCGCAAGCGAACCAAATCGTTAACTGTATGTACGTACAGTTAACCTCCTAAGGCTTGCATCATGAGCATCATCCTTCTCGGCCCACTCGCTACTGGCGGCAAGAAGCTGCCCCTTTATTCCGCCAGGGTACCGGCGGGCTTTCCCTCCCCTGCGGCGGACCACATCGAAAAGCACATTTCCCTGGATGAGCTGTTTGATATCCGGGCGCCGCACGTGTATCTGGTGAGGATCGATGGCGACAGCATGCAAGGCGCGGGCATCTATTCCGGGGATATGGTGATCGTCGATCGGAGCATCGAGGCGGTCAGTGGCGATATCGTCATCGCTGCGTTGAACTCGGAGCCGTTCTGCAAGCGCCTGCTTTTGCGCGAGAACGCGGTGATGCTTTTGTCGGAGAATCCGAAATACCCGGCGAGACATGTCATGGAAGGCGATGAGCTGGTGATCTGGGGTGTCGTGAAATACAGCGTCCGTGACCATGACCATGCGTGAACCGGTTTTTGCACTCATCGACTGCAACTCGTTTTACGCGAGCTGCGAGCGCGTCTTCAGGCCCGACCTGGCAAAGACCCCTATCGTGGTGCTGTCCAACAACGACGGCTGTGTGATCGCGCGTAGTTACGATGCCAAGCCTTTCGTGAAAATGGGTCAGCCGTACTTTCAGATCAAAGACCATCTACGCCGGCATGGAATCGTGGCTTTCAGCAGTAATTACGCGCTGTACGGCGACATGAGCGAGCGCGTCATGACCATCATCGAATCGATGGTGCCGGCACTTGAGGTCTATAGCATCGATGAGGCATTTGCCGATTTGACTGGCATGCCCGGAGATCTGTCCGCGCTTGGAAGGCACATACGCTCAATACTTCTCAAGCGCGCCGGCATTCCAGTCGGAGTGGGCATCGCACGGACGAAGACGCTGGCCAAGCTCGCCAACCACACAGCCAAACGGCTGCTGGACATCACTGGAGGCGTGGTGGATCTGTGCGATCCGTTCAAACGGGACTGGACGTTGCGCAACACTGATGTCGGCGAAGTCTGGGGCGTCGGGCGGCGCATGAAGGCCCACCTGGAAACGATGGGCATCAAGACAGCGATGGACCTGGCGAAAGCCGATCCATGGATGCTTCGCCAGAAATTCAGCGTGGTGATTGAGAAAACGGCTCGGGAGCTCGCCGGCACCTCATGCCTGGAACTGGGTGAAGCTGATCCACCCAAGCAGGAGATCTGCTGCAGCAGGATGTTCGGCAACCGGCTCACGCAGATCGAGCCGATCAAAGAGGCCGTCGCCACCTACACTCAACGTGCGGCAGAAAAACTCCGAGCGCAAAACTCGCTGTGCAAGAAGATCCGCGTGAGCATTCGCACCGGCATGTTCAATCCTGAGGAAGCGAAATATGCCAATGGCGCCTTGGTGGAGTTGCCGTACCCGACCAACGACGTGCGGCTGATGACGAAGGCTGCGACCGAAGCGGTCAATCGTCTCTTCCGTCCCGGCTACAAATACAGCAAGGCGGAAGTGCTGCTGATGGATCTGCGCCAGCCTGGCGAATTCACCGATGACCTGTTCGCGCAATCCCAGCCGGCGATGGCAGACAAGGTGATGGGTGTGCTGGATGAGATCAATGGTCGCTGGGGAAAGGGAGTGCTGCGTGTAGCCAGCGTGCCTACAGCACCTGGATGGGCGATGCGTCGGGAGCTTATGAGCCTGAGTTATACGACGAAGCTGGATCAGTTGTGGACGGTGAGCGCCAGGTAGCGGCGACGGGATGGGCCTCTGGCGCCTGAAAAACGAGCGGCCTTGAACGGTTGCTTATGGCCAAAAGCTGCCAACGGTCAGGAATGAAAATCGCCGTCTGGCATGTCAGCCATTTGCCGCGAGAACTCGCCACCGTCTGTTAAATTCTCAGTTCACTGAAGGAACAGGAGTGCGATTCGTGAGCAAGTACAGTGCAAGCGGCGACAGTGTTGCCAAGGGCATATTGCTAATAAGCGCTGCTGTCTTTCTCCTTTCGCTGGCCGATGCAGCAGTCAAATATTTCAGCGCCAGACTTCCACTCTGGCAGTTGTTCCTCATCGTCTCCTGCCTGTCGGTGCCCACCCTTGTAGCCTGGCTCGCAAGGGACGTCAGATCGGGTCGATACTCAACCGCCTCGATGTTTTGGGTGGCAATCAGGAGCATTCTGCTGTTGTTAATGTGGGTAACGTACTACTCGGCGTTACCGTTGATCCCGTTATCAGTGGCTGCCGTGGCGATCTACACAACTCCCCTTTTCATAGCGCTTTTCTCCACCCTTTACGGAGGTGAGCCGTTATCACTGCGAGGTTGGGTTGCGATAGGAATAGGTTTCGCGGGTGTCGCCACAGTGTTACGCCCGGGATCAGATGTTTTCGTCCTTGCAACTCTGCTACCTGTGATTGCGGCGGTTTTCTACGCGGTCGCGATGGTTGTGACACGTCGACATTGTCGCAATGAACATCCACTGGTATTGGCGCTGGGCTTGAATATCGCTTTTCTTTTCGCCGCCGTAATCGGAGGCGGCGCATCGCTGATGGTCAGTGAGTCCACAGTTGCTGGTGCTGCATTTCTACTCTCTCCCTGGCAGACGCCCGGTTGGCAGGAGATGCTTTTTATCTTCTGTTACGCCTGCGCCCTGATTTTCATAAATACGGCTACCGCCAAGGCCTACCAGGTTGCGCCTCCAGCAGTTATCGGGACTTTCGATTATGCGTACCTTGTTTTCGCCTGCCTTTGGGGTTATGTACTGTTTCAGGAAACGCCGGACACCTTTACATGGGCTGGAATTGTTTTGATTGTCATTGCCGGCTTCCTGATTCTGCGCGCCCAAAAATGTAATCAATAGGCGCTTCTTGGCCCAGAGATATCGCCCGTGAGCGGCAGCTGTCGGCCGGAAGCGGACATTGCAGTGAGCACTTAGGGTCGACCTAGGATTTTTTGGGGCTGAACATAGGCTTTAGAGCTGAATAGTCGGTATGTGTGCCTTCAGGTGGGCTACCAATTTTGGCATGCTTTTGACTTTGCTTCGCTTGAATGATGCAAATAGGCTCTTAGGGGAAAGCGCCGAGGTTAACTTTAGTTTGATGTCGGCGATTTCTTCTTCGGATTTGTTTTCGTTGTCCAAGTCTCGCAGAAGCCCTTGTAGGTTGATGAGTTCCGTAGTGATGAATTTGCGCAAACCGTTGGATTCAATGCTTTTGAGAGTGGTGGTACCGTTGAACACGTCGAGAAGAAGTGCCTGAGTCTGCTGAGCTTGGAGTGTTTCTTTATACGAAGGTACGATTTCAATTTTAACGTCTTCGGTGGGAAAAGGATCGAAGTTGTAGATGAGTATATCTTCAATATCGCACTGGGTGGTGCAGTCTAAGATCTCGTCGTACTTGGCCAACTTGATGTTGTTGCAATGACTGCAGGACCAGAAAAGATTTTCCCACTTGAACATCAACTCATGGTTGTCTCTATGTGGAACGAGATGTTCAATATTTATACTTTGCGGATTATCTTCGCAAAGATAGCAGCGGTTATAGAAATCCTTTTTTATTACGGTAATTATATCTGCGTGCCGGTAGGTGCCGCTAGCTTTTTTGCGTTCTAGAGAGAGTTGGGCGGGTTCAGGGCTTTTAGTGATTTTAATCATTTATCGAACCCTGTTTTGTTTTTGATGTCGAGTTCTAAGTCCCCCAAAGCTAGGACGAGTTCGCCTGATACGAAATTGGCGTTTTCTTCGTTCAAGTTAGCATCGCCGCGTATGGATTCGATATGATCCAGTGCCTGTACGTAATCTTGGCGACGAATCATGTCCTTGATTTCACTGATTCGGTTTTTTAACCTGTAAGAGTACTTGTCCACATTGAAATAATCTTCAATGATTGCTTCGTAGGAGAAGGCCGAGAAGTCTTCGTGTATTTCGTTTTTTGTGAGATCGATGATGCAAGTGTTAGATTCGGAGATCAATACGAAGGGCGAATGGGTGGAAGCAATAAACTGGATATTGGGGAACAATGACGAAAGAAACGGTAGAATAATCTTTTGTAGAGAGACGTGTAGGTGATTTTCGATTTCGTCGATAATTACTATGCCACTAGCGTTAAAAGACGCGTTTTCAATTTGCTCCATCCGGAGAATGAGCTCTGAAACGATACTTATCGCGGATGAAAGACCATCAGACAAGTCATTGAAGGAGTAGCGCTCCTTTTCTGGCTGTATGATCCAAAAGTTAAAAATTTTTCGATCAAACTGGAGCTGTAGCTTAGGGTCTTCAAAAAGTTTGCGCAAATGATTGGTGAAAGAGTCAAACCATTCATCAAGCTCCGCTACTCGTTGCAGGTCTTTGTCCTCACGGGCATAGGACTTCTCGGTCCATAAATTGACCAAGTACTGGATGAAATTTTTGCCATAATTAGGGGCGGTGTCGTCTTGCTTTCCGTAGGTGATGTTTTGCGGGCCATTAGGCGTTCCCGCTTCGGTCATTCGTCTGCTACTGAAGCAGACCAACACTTCGTTAGGGTTCAGACGTAACTCGCTATTGTTTAATCGAATTTCGATACTGCCTGTTCCACCCATTGTCTCCAAATGACCTATTTTTGCTAGCTCCTGTGTCGTGAGCCCTCTAGTTTTTTTAATTTCAAGCAACCTAAAATACGCATCGCGAAGCGTACTAGTGTCTTCGCCGTGCTGCCGCCACCGTGAAAGCTCATCCCGAATGGCCTCTAATAGTGTTGTTTTCCCCGATCCATTCTTCCCCGTCACGATAATGTTTTTTTTGATTGGAAGCGTTAGAGTGAAGGGACGTATGTTTCGGACACTAGACACTTTGAGTTCGGTGATATAGCTCATGGCAAATGGCTCTCTGAGGCTAATGGAATTGGCTCCATTGAAGGGCGGAACGAACTATAGCATCGCTGGCGGTAAAGATACTTGACCGGAATCGCGTGGGTGCCCAATACGTCTTCTGACTGCCTCTTGCCGTATGCGGTCGCTTGCGAATGTCCGTTTCTGGCCGATAGCTGCCATTCCCCCCCCCGTGAGCTATCGATCCAAAACAGCCATCTGCCAGCCCGTATCAAGCCACTGACTGAACCTTGCCTTGAGTTTGTCCTGCCTGAAAATTTCAAGCCCCCACAAAAAAACCGCCGATTCGTTGTCAGTTGATCTTTTTCAGCCTATCTTCAATAAAACCTATACAGATTCCTTATATACGTACAACCTTTTTCACTCGACATTAGCCCTCACGCAGCACTCGCCACGAGTAACCCGAATGAGCCCAGAGTTAGCCAGCCATTACCGTGAGATCCTCGTTGGCGTCGGCGAGAACCCTGAGCGCGAAGGTCTGCGGGACACGCCCGAGCGGGCCGCCAAGGCCATGCGATACCTTTGCGACGGCTACGGGTTGAGCCTGGAAGACGTGACCAACGGTGCTCTGTTCGAATCGCAAAGTGATGAGATGGTGATCGTCAACGACATCGAGCTTTATTCGCTGTGCGAGCATCACATGCTTCCATTTATCGGCAAGGCGCATGTGGCGTACATCCCCACTGGCCGGGTGTTGGGACTATCGAAGGTGGCGCGGGTGGTCGACATGTTCGCGCGGCGGCTGCAGATTCAGGAAAACCTCACTCAGCAGATTGCTCAAGCCATCCAGCAGATCACCGATGCCGCCGGTGTCGCGGTGGTCATTGAAGCCAGGCACATGTGCATGATGATGCGCGGTGTCGCGAAGCAGAACTCGGTCATGACGTCCTCCGTCATGCTCGGTGCCTTCCGTGATAGTTCGACGACGCGGCAGGAATTTCTCCAGCTCATCGGACGGCGCTAGGCCTATACGCCGCTCGTTAACTGTACAAGCTCAAGGAGTAGGAAGATGACCCGATTTCTGCTGCTGCTAGGACTGTCGCTCAGCATTGCAAGCTGCGGCAGTGTCGATGTTGCTCGGTACGCAGACCAGCAGCCTGCATTGAGTCTGGAGCATTTTTTCAGCCAGCCCGTCAAAGCCTGGGGGATGTTCCAGAAGCGCAACGGCGAAGTGACCAAGCGTTTCGAGGTCGACCTCGTCAGTCGTCGCGAAGGCAACAACCTGATTCTCGACGAGCGCTTTGTGTATAGCGACGGTACCCATCAACGCCGAATCTGGACCCTCACTCCCGAGGAGAATGGCCGCTGGAGCGGTCGCGCGGGCGACGTGGTCGGTGTCGCAAAGGGACAGATTGCAGGAAATACTTTCCACTGGCGGTATCGCCTGAACCTGCCCGTCGACGATTCGACCTACGAGGTGAGCATGGACGACTGGATGTACCTGATCGACGAAGACACGTTGATCAACCGCACCAGTATGTCCAAGTGGGGTGTTGAGGTCGGCCAGGTGACAGTGTTCTTCCGTCGCGAGAGTGCTGGGGCGAATCCTTGATCCGTTGAATGGCGGGCCGATAAGGGCCACGTCACTCAAGGGTGACCTGACCCACAACCTTAATCGAACCCCTGCCCCGTCCACGGGTCTGCTTCACATCGATTCCCTGGAAGCAAACTCATGTCCACTCAACACACCCTTGTCCTGCTCGCCCGAGGCGGATACGCCGCGCGCGGTGTTCTGTACCTGATCATCGGCATTTTCGCCCTGCTCGCCGCCCATGACTCCACCAAACCAAAAGACAGCCATAAAAGCCTCGAAGCGTTGCTCAGTCAGCCCTTTGGCTACGTGCTGATCGGCGTTGTGGTCGCCGGTCTGCTGGCCTTCGCCGCGTGGCGGGCGCTGCAAGCGATTCGTGACGTCGACCACCATGGCAACGAGTTCAAGGGCCTGGTCATTCGTGCAGGCTTGCTTGCTGGCGGTCTGGTCAACGCGGCGCTGGCCTTCTTTGCCTTGGGCCTGCTGGTGAGTGGCCTCAGGAGTTCGGGCGGTTCCGGCGATGGCAAGACCAAGGATCTGCTCGCGCAGCTGCTGTCGTTCGAGCACTCGAATCTGTTGATCTACCTGATCGCGCTGATTCCGCTCGGTGTCGGTATCGCCCACATCATCAAAGGCTGGAAGGCCTCGTTCGAGAAGTACTTCGAAGCGGATGACGAAGTGATGCGCTACGTGCGCCCGGTGTCGCGCTTTGGCTTGATCGCCCGAGGCGTGGTGTTTATCGAGATTGCAGTGTTGATGGCGGTCAGCGGCTCGGTTTACCAAGCGACGAATCCACCCGGCATGAAGGAAGCGCTGGATGCTTTGCAGAATCTGCCGGCTGGCGGCGTGCTGTTGATGCTGATGGCGTTGGGGCTGATCGCATTCTCGGTGTACAGCTTTTCCGAGGCCGCCTGGCGCAGGATCGAGATGGATGTGCCGTTGTAAGCGGCGATTCGAGGGGGCGTGTGCCCCCTCGATTTCTGGTCATCAGGTGAACAGATCAACGCCCAGTTGAAAGGCCACCCACAGCGCCAGCCCAGTGGCAAACAACAGCGCGATGTTTTCGAACAGGTTGTTGCGGTATTGCTTGTCCAGCAGCGATTTCTGGTTGGACATGATCAGCAAGCCCAGGGAAATCACCGGCAAACCAATGATGTTCAAGGCGCTGACACCAATGGTCAGCGTGACGAAATCCGGCATGCCCGGCATCGACCAGATCAGCGGCGTGACCAGGATGAACAGCATGAACCACTTGTGCATCGGGTCGTGATGGAACTCTTTGCCGTACTTCTCGCGCCGCTCAGGGCGAACGTGCTGGAAGGCATCGGTGATCAGCATCGGAAACGCCGTGGTCTTGCCGGAAATGCTGGCAAACAACGTCGCGAACACGCCTATGAAAAACACATACCAGCCAATCGGGCCGAAGTAGATTTCCAGTGCCTTGCCCAGATCGCCTAAGGTTTTCACCTCGATACCGTTCGGTCGCAGGATTTCCGCACCGACGATCCAGATCGCCAGGTTGATGATGATCCCGACGAACACCGCAAACAGCAGATCGTTGCGCTGAATGCGCTTGTGCTGCGGCCCGATCCAGCCTTTCTGGCGCATGACGTAGGGGTGCACGAAGTTGGCGATCGAACCGGCGACCGCACCGATCACCGAGACCGCCACCAGCAACGCGCCGTGCACGCCCTCGTCAGGCGGAATGCTGAAGCCGATGGTGCCTTTGATGATGCCGGTGACATCCGGGCCGGACATCACCGCCAGAGCGATGAAGGCCAGCGTCATGATCGCCAGCAGCAGTTTCATCACGCCTTCGATCATCGTGTAGATGTTGCGCCCGACGAGCATCCAGACCGCCAGCACCACCGCCACCGAACACAGCAATGGCTGATCGATCTTGAACAGCATCGCCAGCGACTCGCCTGCCCCCTTGATCATGTAGGCGTTCATCAAGTGCCCCATCAACAAGGCGTAAACCAGCATGAACCAGGCAAACACCGGATTGAGCTGGGCATAGCCCTGAAGGATGGTCATGCCCTGGTTATTGCATAGCTGAAAGCGGGCAATGATGTTGACGATCAAGTACCGAAGCAACAACGAGACCGCCAGCACCCACATCATGGCGTAGCCGTAATTCGCGCCGGCCACCGAGGACGTGATCAGGTCGCCCGCGCCAAGCCACGACAGCACGGCGATGATGCCGGGGCCGAGCAGTTTCAGCGTTCGCAGGAACAGGTTTTGCGGTTTCGCAGCGGCCTGATGATCGAGTGGAGCCATGCTCGTCATAGGGGTATCTCCGTTATTGTTTTTGTGAGAACGAATGCAGTCCGGCACATTAGTAGGATGTCGTACAACAACGCTAATGGGAGAGTATGTAGAAATGTTTCATATCTGCCGAGGCATTGTTCTCCCCGATCATTTTCACCGATCCATCCCAGCTGAATCGACGCTGTGACAGAGGCGCGACCGGAGTACAGATCGGCCAAATAGACATTGATGCCCCCGCCAATCACTCATAGGATGACTGATCACAAAAACAATACGGCTGGAAATGATGAAAAGAACCCTTTTGATCGCTGCGCTTGCCTCAACCCTTAGCGTGACTGCCAATGCCGCGACCTACGCCTACATCTCAAGTCCCGGTGACGGTCTGATCTCGCAATACCGCCTCGATCTGGACAACGGCGCGCTCACCCTGGTCGAACAGATCCAGGCCGGTGACCAGGTCAATCCAATGGCCCTCACCCCAGATGGCAAGGTGCTGTTTGCAGCCTTGCGGGTCAAACCTTTCCAGGTTCTGGGCTACCGGATCGATCCCCAAAGTGGGCATTTAACAAAGTTTACCCAGGCGCCTCTGGCAGAGAGCATGGCCTACCTGTCGACCGACCGAAAATGTCGCTACCTGCTCGCGGCGTCTTACGGCGCCGACACCCTCAGCGTTCAGAAGATCGGCGAGGATCAACAACCTTCCGCCAGCATCCTGCGCTACCCGACCGGCCTGCATGCGCATTCGATTCGCACCGAGCCGAGCAATCGCTTTGCCTATGCCGGCAACTTGGGCACCGATAAGGTTCTGCAATATCGCCTGAATGCCCAGACGGGTGAGCTGAGCCCGATTGGCAGTGGTTCGGTCAGCGTCCCGGAGAAAACCGGGCCTCGGCATCTGGCATTCTCGCCGGACGGCAAATTCCTTTACGTCGTGGGCGAAATGAGTGGCACCGTGACCGCGTTCTCAATCGACCAAAGCAGCGGCGCGCTGACCCGAATCGCTGCAGCCAATGGCATTCCCGAGCGTTTAAAACTGGCCCACGGCGAAATCCGTGATGCGCGCAACAACGACCTGAAAGACGACCCGACCCCGCGCATCTGGGCCGCTGACCTGCGCATGTCGCCGGACGGAAAGCTGCTGCTGATGAGTGAACGTACCAGTAGCAGCGTCTCGGCGTTTTCCGTGGATCCGGCAACAGGCCGACTGGCCTTCCTCGACAACTACCCGGTGCAGGAACAGCAACCGCGCAACATCGCCTTCTCGCCCGATGGCCGCTGGCTGCTGGTCACGGGCGAGAAAAGCGCCAAGGTCGGTACTTACGCGGTGAGCAAGGATGGCGCCCTGAAGCGTGTCGGCGAAGCGGCATCGGGCAAAGGTGCATTGTGGATCGAGGTACTGCAAACCCCTGATCAGTGAGCCTCTGCGGAGCAGCAACTGCTCCGCTGTCCTGCAACTAATCTCCTGCCGCTTCGGTCATTAGCTTTGCCGAGGTCGATTCACTGACGCAGACCTCCCGTTGAAGAGACTGCCCACCGTGATCAACCACCTCGATCGCCGCAACAACCGCTCGCTGGACAGTCTGAATTTCTTCCTCGCCGATGTTCGCGACGGCCTCGGGCCGTACCTCGCCATTTACTTGCTCGCCGTGCACCACTGGGACCCGGCCAGCATCGGTGTGGTCATGACCCTCGCCGGTATTGCCGCGCTGGTCACGCAAACACCCGCCGGAGCACTGGTTGACAGCAGCCGCGCGAAACGTGCGTTGATCATCATCGCCGCGCTGCTGGTGACCGCGAGTTGTCTGGTGCTGCCGTTCATTTCTTCATTCACTCTGGTGGCGTTGACCCAAGCCTTGAGTGCAGCGGCTGCGTCGATTTTCGCCCCGGCGATTTCCGCGATCACGCTGGGCATTACCGGCCCCCGGGCATTTACCCGGCGCACTGGCCGCAACGAGACGTTCAACCACGCCGGCAACGCGTGCGCCGCGTTGTTGGCCGGTTTGTTTGCCTATCTGTTCGGTCCGGTCGCGGTGTTTTATCTGATGGCGGTCATGGCGCTGGCCAGCGTGATTGCCGTGCTGTTCGTCTCGGCCGAGGCCATCGATCATGATGTGGCGCGGGGGCTGCAGCCTGGCGATCAAAGCCATCAGCCGTCCGGGTTCAAGGTGCTGCTGAGCAATCGACCGCTGCTGATGTTTGCCCTGTGCTGCGCGCTGTTCCACCTGGCCAACGCGGCGATGCTGCCGCTGGTGAGCCAGAAACTCGCGCAAGCCAACCTGCACATGGCCACGCCGCTGACGTCGGCATGCATCGTCGCCGCGCAACTGGTCATGGTGCCGATGGCGCTACTGGCCGGTGCGAAAGCCGACGTCTGGGGGCGCAAACCGTTGTTGCTGGCGGGTTTCCTGATCCTGCCGCTGCGCGGGTTGCTCTACACCTTCTCGAATGATCCCTACTGGCTGGTCGCCGTGCAGTTGCTCGACGGTGTTGGCGCCGGGCTTTTCGGGGCGCTGTTCCCGGTGATGGTCAAGGATCTCACCCTCGGCTCCGGGCATTTCAATGTCAGCCTCGGCGCACTGACCACCGCGTTTGGTCTGGGGGCGGCGTTGAGCAATGGACTGGCCGGGTTCGTCGTCGAGGCTGCCGGTTACAGCGCGGCATTCCTGACCCTCGCCGGGGTTGCAGCGGCTGCATTCCTGCTGCTGATGATCGGTGTTCCGGAAACGCTGCAGCGGACTGCCAAAATCGAGTCCGCTACAGTGCTGGGGCAAACCTGAGCTAATCGCCACCGCAGCCATTGCCCAGCACGGTGTACGTGGCGACATGCCGCTGACCGTGACTGTCTTCATAGACGACCTCCACCGGGACGATTCCGCAGGCGGCGCTGGTGTCGGTGATGCTGATGGTTTTGGCGATATCCAGTGGCACGCCGGTTTGTGCAGGTTCGGTGGCGGCGAACACGTTGCCGGCGACGATGGCCAGGGTCAAAGCGAAAAGCGTTTTCATGGAGTTGTCTCTCTATAAAGGATGGGGGAATTCAGGCCTGACGTTCAGTCAGCAATTGGCGTGCGGAATCGGCCATTACCGGCAGCGCTCCGGCGAGCATCAGGACGTCTTTGAGCACCAGGCGCCCGGCGCCGGACAGAAAGGGAAAGCCATGCTCACCATCGCCCAGCGCAGCGACCCAGGCTTCAGGTGTGGTGATCAGAAAGCTCAGGGTCACCAGCGGCGTAGCGAATGCCAGAGCGCCGCCGAGCAGGCCGGTACGGCGGGAAAGCGGATTGGACAGGACCAGCAGACCGATGAGGATTTCCACCACGCCGAGCCCGGTGGAAAAACCGTAGGTGTTGTTCGCGGTCTGCCAGGCGCGCTTGTCGGCGTTCAGTTCGCCCTCGTGGCTCAGGTGCGCCTTGTAGTCCTGAGGGTGTTCGTAGAAGAACGACATCACCGGGCTGTTGGCGACGAAGGGCGTGATGCTGTCGGCTTCGTACGGCACGAACTTCAACGCACCGATCCACAGGAACACGATGGCGATGGCCACGCGCATCAGCGGAATGCCGAGGCGATCGAGTTTGCCGAGCTGTTGTAGTCCGGCGTTGATTGAGGTGAACATGCGACTTCTCCAGATCAATGAAAGTGGAGTCAGTCTGCAGTGCTATCGAATCGCGCTTTTGTCGGTCATGCTCAACGTCTTGCTCAATCGTCTCAACTTTGCGGACTCCATCGTGATGCGTGCCAATGAACTCGCTCGATAAACTCATCAGCCTGGCCAACGTGCGCGGCGGCCTGGATCTGCGTTGCCAGTTTCAGGGCGACTGGGCACGTGATCACCAACAGGAAGCCCTGGGCAAGGCGCCCTATCACATCGTCCTCAAAGGTGAATGCCGGGTTGAGCTGGCGAGCGGACAACGCCTGGCGATGCGCGCCGGCGATATTCTTTTGCTGCCACGGGGCACGCCACATGTGCTGCACAGCACCGGTAAAAACGTAGCGCCGATGGCGCCAACGCTGATTCCCGGCGGGGTGTTGCCAATCTATCGGCTGGGTGGCGCGAGCGCCGATCTGGACATGCTCTGCGGTGGCTTTCATTACAACCGCGCGTCGATGCTGTTCGCTGCCCTCCCCGACTACCTGTTGATTGCCAACGATGGCTTGCCGGTGGATGCGCCGCTGACAGCCCTGGTCGCGCTGTTGCGCAGCGAAGCCGACAGCGAGCAACCGGGCGCACGATTTCTTCTCGACTCGCTGTCCCAGGCCTTGTTCACCTTGATCCTGCGTGCGCATCTGGCCCGGGCCGATCACGACAAAAGTACCCTGGCGCTGCTTGGCGACCAGCGCCTTGGTCGGATCTGTCAGGCGATATTGGCCGACCCGGCGCACGAATGGACCATCGAGGCCATGGCCGACACCGCTAACATGTCCCGCGCAACCTTCATGCGTACATTTGCACGGGTCGCTGGCGTGTCGCCGTGGGTGATGCTGACCCAGTTGCGCATGGAACTGGCATTCAGTCTGCTCAGCCATTCGCACCTGGGCCTTAACGACATTGCCGTGCAGGTCGGCTATCAGTCGCAAGCGGCGTTCAGCAAGAAATTCAAGGAAATCTACGGCGAGGCCCCGGGCAAGATCCGCCGCGCGATCTGAAGGATCGACCGGTTTGTATCAGCATGTAGCTTTCGCCAACCCGGATACACACGCATGCGAAGTTCGGCCATGCGCACACAGAACTGATACATTTAGCGCGCTAAATACCCCTGTCGCTTCCATTCCTACCCTAATCAAACGACAGGACATCACCATGAACAAAGTCTTCGCAACCCTCGCCCTCACCGCCGCCATGTTCGGCGCCACAGCTGCATTCGCCGCGCCGGTCAAACCTACCGTGGTGCTGGTGCACGGTGCCTTCGCCGATTCGAGCAGCTGGAACGGCGTGGTCAAGATTCTCGAGAAGGATGGCTACCCGGTGATCGCCGCCGCCAACCCGCTGCGTTCGGTCAAGGGTGATGCGCAATCGGTGGCTGATGTGCTGGCCAGCGTGAAAACTCCGGTGGTGCTGGTCGGCCACTCCTACGGTGGCCCGGTGATCAGCGAAGCCGCTTATGGCAATGCCAATGTCAAAGCGCTGGTGTACGTCGCGGCGTTGGCGCCGGAAAAGGGTGAAACCGCTGCCGAGTTGTCCGGGCGTTTCCCCGGCAGCACCCTTGGCCCGACCCTGTCGGCCCCGGTTGCCCTGGCCGACGGCGGCAAGGATTTGTACATCCAGCAAGACAAATTCCACGATCAGTTCGCAGCCGATGTGTCCCAGGCCGATGCGAAGTTGATGGCCGCCACTCAGCGCCCGGTCACCGTCGCCGCGCTCAACGAAGCCGCCACCGAGCCTGCATGGAAAACCGTGCCGTCGTACTTTGTCTACGGTGACCAGGACAAGAACATCCCGGCGCAAGCCCTGGCGTTCATGGCCGAGCGGGCACACGCCAAGCAGACCGTCGTGGTCAAAGGCGCCTCGCACGTGGTGATGGTGTCCAACCCGAAAGCCGTCGCCAGCCTGATCGAAACCGCCGCTACGGCGAAGTGATCGAACCTTGCAGCGTCAGCCGTGAACCCTGTTCACGGCTTTCAGCGCCGGGTGATGCTGAAGGCGTTCGCTGAGAAAATCGACAAACGTGCGCACCTTCGCCGGTACGCGCGGATGTTTCAGATAGACCAGTTGCACAGGTAACGCCGGCGGCTCAAAGCCCTCCAGCACCAACTCCAGTTCACCGGCCGCGACCTGGCTGGCGACTTGATAAGACAGCACCCGGGTAATGCCCCAGCCGGAACTGGCAATGTTGATCGCCGCCTGATTCGCGGTGACCACCAGACGCGGTTCGAAGCGAAAACTCAACGGGCCATCGGCATGGGCGAATTGCCAATCGCTGAGCAAATGACTGGCAGACGACATGACGATATTGGCGCGGCTCAACTCGTTCGGATGTTGCGGCCGACCATAACGGGCGAAGTAATCGGGCGTTCCGCAGATCACCTGGCGGACCTCGCCGACCTTGATCGCATGCTGATTGTTTTCGTGCAGATGACCGATGCGCACGGCGACATCGATGCCCTCCTCGGCCATGTTCACCACCCGATCAACCAGCAAGGCCTTCAGATGTACGGAAGGAAACGCATCGACGTATTGCGCCAGCAACGGCGCGATGAACAACTCGCCAAACAACACCGACGCAGTCACGCTCAAATGCCCGCACGGCACCCGATAACTGCCTGCGGCCGCCTCTTCGGCTTCGTCGATATCGCAAAGAATCCGTCGGCAATCATCCAGATAACGATGCCCGGCTTCGGTCAGGTGCAGGCTGCGCGTGGTGCGCGACAACAGGCGCGTGCCGATGCGTTGTTCCAGCGCAGCAATCGCACGGGTGACGCTGGGTGGCGAGGTATTCAAACGCCGGGCCGCAGCCGCGAAGCCACCCTCCTCGGCCACGGCCAGGAACATGCGCATTTCCTGAAAACGATCCATAGGCGGGAACCTGTAAAAAACCTCGAAAACACAGTGAAATCATGTGGGAGCGAGCCTGCTCGCGAAAGCGGTGTGTCATTCAACTCTGATGTTGACTGACAGAAAGCCTTCGCGAGCAGGCTCGCTCCCACAGGGGTTGGTGTACACAGTTAAATTTGGGCAATGCTTCAACTCCCGCCAGTACGCCCGCACATTCGGATATTTCTTCAGCGAGACATTGTCTTCCAATACATGGATGGCACAGCTGACGCAAAACCTGTGGGAGCGAGCCTGCTCGCGAAGGCGTCCGCGCAGTCAACCTCAATACTGAATGACACACCGCTTTCGCGAGCAGGCCCGCTCCCACAGGGGTTTGGCGTGTGCTGATATCAAGCGCTTTGCAGGCCTACCGCAGTGCGCTGCATGCCGACGAATTTCGGCAGCGTCTCAACCCGTTCCAGCCAGGCCCGCACATTCGGGTAATCCTCGAGCGAGACATTGCCTTCCGGTGCGTGGGCGACGTAAGTGTAGGCGGCGACATCGGCAACGGTTGCCTTGTCGCCGGCGAGGAATGCGCTGTTGGCCAGTTCGTCTTCCATCACTTGCAACAAAGCATGGGAACGTTTGATCGCATCAGCCGCGTCGTAACCGGCACCGAACACAGTGATCAAGCGCGCCGTGGCCGGGCCGGAGCTGATCTGGCCGGCAGCCACCGATAACCAGCGCTGCACTTTGGCTTGCTCGACCGGGTCGCTCGGCAGCCATTGGCCGTTGCCATATTTGCCGGCGAGGTAGACGAGAATGCCGTTGGAATCAGCGAGCACCGTGCCGTTGTCGTCAATCACCGGAACCTGGCCGAAACGGTTGAGGGCGAGAAATTCAGGCGTTTTGTGCGCGCCCTTCATCAGGTCGACGAACACCAGTTCGGTCGGAACGTCCAGCAGGGACAGCATCAACTCGACGCGATGCGAATGGCCGGACAACGGATGGCGGTACAGTTTGACGGCTGACTGAGACATGACGTGCTCCTGATTATTCGAGGTCGACCCGCTGATCGTGTCGATGGGCTCATCCTGCTCCCCTGCCGTAAATCGCGGAATCCTCACTCAATACAATCGAGCATTTCAGCCAGTGAAATAATCCCCCTCGTCCTTGGACGCTCGTAGGGATCATTTCACCGACTGAAACAGTGGATTGCAGTTTCTGGCCATTCCCTCGCAACCGGCCGAGAGCGAACATGAGCCCACTTGAGCTTCAGCCCCTGGCGGCTCACCGGCCCGTCTGCACTGAGGAGAATCGAAATGGACACAGCGTCGAAACCGCAGCCCTCGCCCTGGCATGAAGGTGAGCTGACCCTGCAACGTGCCGTCGGCGCGGTGGAGATGATGGTCGGTGTCGGCCAGCGACAACTGGCCCGCGACTGGATGCCGGACCAGCACCGCGAGTTCTATGCCCAACTGCCCTTCGTCGTGCTCGGCGCCGTCGACAGCCAGGGCGATCCGTGGGCAACGCTGCGCACCGGTCAACCGGGGTTCATGGATTCGCCTTCGCCGCAGGTGTTGAAGATCAAACTCGACGCCCAGCGCAATGACCCGGCCAATCAGGGTCTGCAGCCCGGCGATGCGATCGGCATGCTCGGCATCGAGCTGCACACTCGCCGGCGCAATCGCATGAACGGCAACATCAGCCGCCGCGATGACAACAGCCTCGAGATCGGCGTGACCCAGGCTTACGGCAATTGCCCGCGCTACATCAACTTGCGCCATTACGCCTTCGTCGACGAAACCACCGACACCGCGCTCGACTTGCCGGTCAGCGAACCCCTGGTGCGCGACATGATCACCGCCGCCGATTCGTTCTACGTAGCTACTTATGTGGTCCGCGACGGTGAGCGTCAGGTCGATGTGTCCCATCGCGGCGGCAAATCCGGTTTCGTGCGTATGGACGAGGACGGCACCCTGACCATCCCGGATTTCTCCGGCAATCTGTTCTTCAACACCTTGGGCAACATTCTGCTCAATCCGCGAGCCGGACTGACCTTTATCGATTTCGAAAGCGGCGATCTGTTGCAGATGACCGGCAGCGCTGAAGTGCTGCTCGACGATCCGCAGATCGCCGCGTTCCAGGGTGCCGAGCGTCTGTGGCGTTTCAAGCCGCAGCGCATCGTTTACCGTCAGGCCGCGTTACCGCTGCGCTGGGCCGAGCAGCCGGAAGGCGATTCGCCCAATTCGCAGATGACCGGCAGCTGGGAACAGACCCGCGATCGTTTGCAGGCTGAGGCGCTGCGCAATCAGTGGCGTGCGCTGCACGTCACGCGGGTGGTCGATGAGAGTCCGCAGATCCGCTCCTTTTACCTGCAAGCCAACGACGGCTTCGGCCTGCCGCGCTTCGAACCGGGCCAGCACTTGCCGATCAAGGTCTTGCTCGACGGCCAGGACGCCGCGTCGATCCGCACCTACAGCGTGTCCAGCGCACCGTCGGACGAGTTCTTGCGCATCAGCGTCAAACGCGATGGCTCGGTTTCTTCACACTTGCACGACCGGGTTCAAGCACTGGATTTGATCGAAGCCCGCGCCCCGCAAGGCGACTTCACCGTCGACGCCACCGAACGCCGCCCGCTGGTGCTGCTCGCCGCCGGGGTCGGGGTGACGCCATTGCTGTCGATGCTGCGCGAAGTGGTCTATCAGGGCAAACGCATCAGCCGCATGCGCCCGACCTGGGTGGTGCAAAGCAGTCGCACCGTCGAGGATCTGGCCTTTCGCGAAGAAATCGATGCTTTGGCTGCGCGTGCCGGCGACAAGGTCAAAGTGCTGCGGGTGGTCAGCCAGCCGCCGCTGCAGGCTACAGCGCAGGGTTACGACCATGCCGGGCGCATCGACATCGCCTTGCTGAAAAGCCTGCTGCCGCTGGATGACTACGATTTCTATCTGTGTGGCCCGGGCAGCTTCACCCAGGCGCTGTACGACGGCCTGCGCAAGATGCGCATTCCCGATGATCGCATCCACGCCGAAACCTTCGGCCCGTCGACGCTGATCCGCGATGTCGAAATCAGCACCCCGGCGCCGCCGCAAGTGCCGGTCGCTGAAGAGCCGGTCAAGGTGTTGTTCGCCACGTCCGGCAAGGAAGCGCGCTGGGAACCGGGCAGCGGCACCTTGCTGGAACTGGCCGAGGCACGTGGCCTGAATCCGGAATTCAGCTGCCGCGGCGGTTCGTGCGGCACTTGCAAAACCCGCCTGAGCAGCGGCCAGGTGCATTACCTCACCCCGCCGGCCATGCGCCTGGCGGACGACGAAGTGCTGATCTGCTGCGCCGCCCCGGCGCAGGGCAGCGACACCCTGGTGCTGGACGTTTGAATTTTGAGGAGGTGTGCCATGAACCCGTTTGCCGAAACCAACGTCGTTTGGCCGCAAGAGAAAACCGGACTGTCCGCCAGTGAATGCGAACGCAGTTTTTTACTGCCGCAACTGATGGGCTCGCTCGCTGGTGAAGCCTGCGCGATGACTGGCTCATTCAATCAACGCGAAGATCTGCCCTCGAGCCCGAACGGCTGGTTTTCCCGCGGGCTCAAGGCGCTGTTTGCTTAGGCTTTGCTCGCAGATGCCACCCTGCCCGCCGGCCGATGCTGGCGGCTGGTGGCCAATCCGATGAACGAGATCAGCAGCGCCAGGCCAATCGTCGAGCTCACTTCCATACGATGTTCAGGGGTGATCATCATCACTGCCAAAGCCGCGCAGATGAAAGCGATGACCAGCCAGGTGAGCCACGGAAACAGCCACATGCGCAAGGTCATTTCGACCTTTTCCCGTTCCAGCCGACGGCGCATGCGCAACTGCGAAATGGCGATCACCAGATACACCAGCAAGGCAATCGCGCCGGAGCTGGCGAGCAGGAACTGGAACAACCCGGCCGGCATGAAGTAGCTGAGCAACGTCACACCCGCGCCGATCACGGTGCTGGCGATGACCGCCGCCCATGGCACACCGGCGGCCGAGGTCACTTTCAATGCCGGCGGTGCATCGCCGCGTCGGCCCAGCGAATAGAGCATGCGTGAGGAAATGTAGATCGACGAGTTCATGCAACTGGCGACCGCGATCAGCACGACCACGTCGACGAGGAATTTGGCGTTGGGGATGTTCATCAGCTCCAGTGCGCGCTGGTAGGAACCGACCGAGGCGAGTTGCGGGTCGTTCCACGGCACCACGGAAATCACCACGAAGATCGACAGCAGATAGAAGATGCCGATGCGCCAGATTACCGAACGGGTCGCCTTGGCGATGTTCTGCGCCGGGTTGTTCGACTCCGCAGCGGCGATGGTCACCGCTTCGGTGCCAATGAAACTGAACATGATGGTGATGAAAGCGCCGACCACCGCTGACATGCCGTTCGGCGCGAAGCCGCCGTGCTCGGCCATTAGCGTGCTCAGGCCACTGGCTTCGCGCTCGGGAATCCAGCCCATCAGCACCGCAGAGCCCAGGCCGATGAAACCGATGATCGCGATGACCTTGGCCATGGCGAACCAGAATTCGAACTCGCCGTATTTCGACACGCTGAACAGGTTGGTGATCACCAGCAGCACGATCGACAGCAAGGCGAACAACCACGCGTCGACCTGGGGAAACCATTGATTGAGTACGTGCCCCGCGGCCAGCGCTTCGATCGGAATCACCAGCACCCAGAACCACCAGTAGAGCCAGCCGATGGTGAACCCGGCCCAGCGGCCGATGGCTTGATCGGCGTAGGTGGAAAACGAGCCGGTGTCGGGATGCGCCACGGCCATTTCGCCGAGCATGCGCATCACCAGCACGACCAATAGGCCGGAGAACAGATAAGCGAGCAGCACCGCAGGTCCTGCGGCGGCGATGGCGTGGCCTGAGCCAACGAAAAGTCCTGCGCCGATGATGCCGGCAATCGAAAGCATGGTGACGTGACGCGGTTTGAAACCTTGCGCCAACTGACCGTTGGAGTCCTTGGGGTTCAGGCTGTTCATGGGTTCTTATTGTTCTCATGATCGACGTTTGGGCCACTGACTGAGCGTCAGGCGATCATCATTTCCTTGAGCCGACTCAGGCGAAAGCAGCGACGCAGACGCTTTGCCGACGAAATGATGCTTCACCTTACGTGGCCCGACCGCCGCCCAACTAGCCTGAGTGCGGCATGCCGATGCCTGATCTCGACATGCCACTCTCAGGCCACCATGGGTCGGAGGCCACCGCTGCGGCGGATTACAGCGTGTAGGAAATCCCCACCTGCACGGTTCTCGGCGCGCCCGGATAGGCGTAGACGTTGCCGAAGGCGCCTTCTTCGTAGTCGCGATCAAAGATGTTTTTCACATCGAGATTGAGCCGCACCTTGTCGTTGACTTTGTAGAAGCTCAGCAGGTCGACCACGGTGTAACTACCCATGGAAAACGCGGTGTTGGCGGTCTGCCCGGCACGCTCGTCGACGTATTTCAGGCCGGTGCCCAGGCCGAGACCTTTGAGCGTGCCGTCCTGGAACTCGTACATGTTGAGCAGGCTGAAGCTGTTCTTCGGGATGTTCAGCAGGCGCGTGCCGGAGCGCAACGTGTTGTCCTTGGTCACCTCGGCGTCGACGTAAGCGTAACCGCCGACCACTCGCCACTCGGGGGTGAGATTGCCGGTAACGTTGACGTCGAAACCACGGCTGCGCACTTCACCGGCGGCAACGCTGAAGGTGGAATCCACCGGGTCGGTGGTCAGCACGTTGCGTTTTTCGATCTGGTAGATCGCTGCGTCGACGCTCAACTGCTGATCCAGCGCTTCCCATTTCACGCCCATCTCATAGGACTTGCCCTTCTCCGGGGCGAAGCCGCCACCCTCACGACTGGCGCCCGTGTTGGGCTTGAACGAGCGCGCGGTGTTGGCGTACACCGCCAGGGTTTCGCTCAGGTCGTAGGTCACGCCGATGCGCGGAGTGACGGCGTTGTCGCTGGCCTGCCAGCTCTTGCCGCCCGGCACGTAGGTTTCGTAGTCGTGCTCGAAACGCTCGAAACGCGCGCCGGCCAGTACTTTCAGTTTGTCGGTCAGCGCCACCTGATCCTGCACGAACGCAGCGTAGGTCTTGAGGTTTTCTTTGTCGTGGGTCGGCGTGCGGGTCAGCGCCGGGCGCGGCTGGCCGTAAACCGGATTGAAGATGTCGATCGGGTAGGCACTGACGGCGCCGCTGGAGCGCTGGATGATCGACTTGTAGTCGTAATCTTCGTACTCGATGCCAGTGAGCAAGGTGTGCTGCAGACCGCCGGTGTCGAAGTGGCCGGTGAGGTTGAGCTGGGTGTCCTTGTCGGTCCATTCCAGCTTGCGGTAGTTGAAATTGCGTCCCAGCGTACGGCCGTCAGCGGCAATGCCGTTGGCTTCGATCGCGTCGCCCTTGAGCGAGCCGTCAAGCCATTGGAAACCACCGCCCAGGGTCCAGTCGTCGTTGAGCATGTGCTCGAAACGCAGCTGCGCCATGTTGTTGTCGTTGTGCAGTTTGCCGACGTCTTTCTCGCCAAAGAACGTGTCGCGCGAGGCGGTACCGATCTGCGCCGGATAGCGCGTCACGCCACGATCGAGTGGCGCGTTGTTGCGCATGAAGTCGCCTTCGAAGATCAGCTTGGTCGCGTCGGTCGCCTGCCAGCTCAGCACTGGCGTGATGCCGTAGCGCTCGGTCTCGACATGATCGCGGAAGGTATCGCCGCCCTCGCCCACCACATTCAAGCGATAGGCCAGGCGACCTTCTTCATCGAGCGGCCCGGAAGCATCGAGGGTGCCGCGCTTCATGCCCTGGTCATTCAACTGGCTGCCCAAAGTGACGGTGCGTTCGGGCAACGGCTGTTTCGATACCACGTTGAAGGTACCGCCCGGATCGCCACGGCCATACAGCATGGTCGCCGGGCCGCGCAGCACTTCCAGCCGCTCGATGGTGTTGGCGTCGGGCATGTTCGGGTAGCCACGGTTGATCGGGAAACCGTTGCGGTAGAACTCACCGGTAGTAAAGCCGCGCACGGTAAACGTGGTCAGGCCCTGGCCGCCAAAATTATTCGCCCGCCCGACCCCGCCGGCGTAATCCAGCGCGTCCTGCAAACGGGTAGCACTTAGGTCTTCGACGGCGTCTTTGGTCACTACGCTGATCGACTGCGGGGTTTCATGAATCGAGGTGTCGGTGCGCGTGGCGCTGGCCGAACGGGTGGCGCGATAGCCGTGTACCGGGCCGTCTGCCCGTTCGTAATCCGCCGTGCCGACCACATCGGTGGCTTCCAGCTCGAGCGTTGATGTAGTCGGTTCGGCTGGCTCAGCCCACGAGGAAGAAGACAACGCCTGCAGCACACAGATGGAAAGCAGAGTTCGACGCATGAGGTGAAAACCTTTACGAATAGGCCAGAACGGAGGGCAAAACCGCCAATGAAAACGCCGCGCATGGTATACCGTCGTATTGGTAATTGAAACTTATTCTTATTTGTCATGTTGGTCAGGATTGGTGAGCAGGATTCATCACTTCATCCTGAAACCACGCATTATCAGTTGCGCGTCGATGGCCTAGGCTCGTTGAAATCCGACGTCAACCGATGGCTGCGCGGCGCTGTGAATTTGCCGCCAGCCCGACTGAAAGGAATTTGCCTATGAAATTCGACACCCCGGCCGGTACCAATCCCATCGACCAGTTGAAGGTGATCGGCCAACCTGCCGACCGCATCGACGGCAAGCTGAAAACCACCGGCACCGCCACTTACGCCTACGAACAGCACGCAGCGGCACCCGACGCCGCTTACGGCTATATCGTCGGCGCCGGTATCGGCAAGGGGCGCATCGCCTCGATTGATTCAGCCCGAGCGAGCGAGGCGTCCGGGGTGATCGCCATCGTCACTTACGAAAATGCCGGACCGTTGGCCAAAGGCGAGTTTTACGTGGCCCGGGCCTTGGCCGGGCCGCAGGTCGATCACTATCACCAGGCCGTGGCAATTGTCGTCGCGAACACCTTCGAAGAGGCGCGCGCTGCGGCTGGGTTGCTCGATATTCGCTATGGGGCCGAACCGGGTTCGTTCGATCTGGCGGCGGCGAAAGACTCAGCGCCCCCAGCGCCCCCGGCCGGTTTCGGCCCGCCACCGCAGACCAGCGTCGGTGACTTCGAAGGCGCCTTCAACGCCGCGCCTCTGCAGGTTGACCAGCGCTACAGCACACCCGATCAGGCCCACGCGATGATGGAACCGCACGCGACCATCGCCCGATGGAACGGCAAGCAGCTGACCTTGTGGACTTCAATTCAACAGATCAACTGGGGCGTGCGCGACCTGGCGAAAACCCTCGGGATTGCCAAGGAAGATGTACGCCTGGTCTCGCCGTATATCGGCGGCGGTTTCGGCGGTAAGGGCACGATTCTCTGCGACGCGGTACTGGCGTCGCTGGCGGCCCGACATGCCGGGCGTGCGGTGAAGGTCGCATTGCCGCGTCCGCTGATGTTCAACAACCTGACTCACCGCCCGGCGACGATTCAGCGCATACGCATCGGTGCCAACCGTGACGGCATGATCACGGCGATCGGCCACGAGAGCTGGTCGGGCAATCTGCGCGGCGGACGCACCGAAGCGGCTACCGCGTCAACGCGATTGCTTTATGCCGGGGCCAATCGCATGACTCGTTTGAACCTGGCCGTGCTCGATCTCGCCGAGGGTTCGGCGATGCGCGCGCCGGGTGAGGCGCCGGGGATGATGGCGCTGGAAATCGCCATGGATGAACTGGCAGAAAAGCTGCAGATGGATCCGCTGCAGCTGCGCGTCCTCAACGACACGCAGGTCGATCCGGAGCAGCCGTCGCGGCCGTTTTCCAAACGGCAACTCGTGGAGTGTCTGAACACGGGTGCCGAGCGCTTTGGCTGGCAGCAGCGCAACCCTCAACCCGGTCAGCGACGCGAGGGCGGCTGGCTAATCGGCATCGGTCTGGCCTCGGCAATTCGCGGCGCACCGACCACCGCATCGGCGGCGCGCGTGCGCCTTGATCGCCAAGGCATCATCACCGTCGAAACCGACATGACCGACATCGGCACCGGCAGTTACACCATCATTGCCCAGACCGCCGCGGAAATGATGGGCGTACCGCTGGAACGTGTCGTGGTGCATTTGGGCGATTCGAGGTTTCCGGAATCGTCAGGCTCCGGCGGCCAGTGGGGCGCGGCCTCCTCCACTGCCGGCGTGTATGCCGCGTGCCTGAAATTGCGCGAAGCCGCTGCTCGCGCCGTCGGGATCGATCCTCAGCAAGCGGAGTTTGTGGAGGGGCAGATTCGCGCAGGCACGCAGCACGTTGCCCTGTCGCAAGCTGCCGCCAAGGGCGAGCTGACTGGCGAGGACCGCATGGAATACGGCGACCTTGCCCAGCGCTTCGCCCAGCAGACCTTCGGCGCGCATTTCGCCGAAGTCGCGGTCAATGCGGCGACTGGCGAAATCCGCCTGCGTCGGCAACTGGCGGTGTGTGCCGCCGGGCGCATCCTCAACCCGAAAACCGCGCGCAGCCAGATCATCGGCGGCATGACCATGGGTGCAGGCGCGGCATTGATGGAAGAGCTGGCGGTGGATCATCGTGTGGGCTTTTTCGTCAGTCACGATCTGGCCGGCTATGAGGTGCCGGTGCACGCCGACATTCCCCACCAGGAGGTGATCTTTCTCGACGAAGTCGATCCGTATGCCACCCCATTGAAAGCCAAAGGCGTCGGCGAGCTGGGTATCAGCGGCGCCGCGGCGGCCATCGCCAACGCGATCTATAACGCTTACGGAGTACGGGTGCGCGATTATCCGATTACGCTGGATAAACTCATCGGCGAGTTGTCTTACCCGGTCTGAGAACGGATCACCCGAGGCCATCGCCTATGCACCCCACCACCCCCGACGGTCGCTATTTTGTGGTCAAGCAGCAACTGTGGCGCTGCAGCAATCCAGCACTGGCACCTGCCGAACGCGAGACGCTGGTCGCAGATCTCATGGCGGCGCGGCGTGCGGTCAAAGAAGCGAAGCGTGGGGACAATGCACAGGCGTTGAAGTCAGCCAGAGCGCGCGTAAACGAGGCAAAAGTCGCCTTGGGTGAGCGCGGCCCGGTGTGGTGGGATGACGGCAGCCCGGATTACAACCGTTTCAAGGTGACCAATACACCGTATGCGCAGTGGTTTGAACAATTGCCTGACAAGGACAGCAGACCTGAGTGAGTGTTGAATGGCCTGCAGATCCCCAACTCAACAAGCAACGCAGGTCCCCTGTGGGAGCGAGCCTGCTCGCGAATGCATTCGGTCAGGCGATGAAGATGTTGAATGTGCCGCAGTCTTCGCGAGCAGGCTCGCTCCCACAGGGATTGGGGATTGAATGAAGATCGAGGGTCAGCACAAAACAGTGTAGGAGCGAGCCTGCTCGCGATTGCGGTGGGTCAGTTGAATAATTCGCTGACTGATACGACGCCATCGCGAGCAGGCTCACTCCTACATCGGGTTTTGTGTGTTGGCGGTTTTTGCATTCGCCGTGGAAACCTGTGGGAGCGAGCCTGCTCGCGAATGCATTGGATCAGGCGATGAAGATGTTGAATGTGCCGCCGTCTTCGCGAGCAGGCTCGCTCCCACAGGGAT